>DASWXG010000634.1:0-9071 GCA_036405615.1 Prosthecobacter sp.
AGGCGCGGCGGCGCATGGACGAGGTGCTGCGGCTGGTGGGCTTGGATCCCTCCGCGGCGCAGCGCTTCCCGCACGAGTTCAGCGGCGGCCAGCGCCAGCGCATCGGCATCGCCCGCGCCCTGGCCGTGCAGCCCAAGTTTCTCATCTGCGACGAGCCGGTAAGCGCCCTGGATGTCAGCGTGCAGGCCAGTGTGCTGAACCTGCTGAAAGATCTGCAGGACGAGTTCAAGCTGACCTATCTTTTTATCGCCCATGACCTTGCCGTTGTGCGGCACATGAGCGATGACATCATCGTGATGAACCGGGGCGAGGTCGTCGAAAGCGGCCCTGCCGATGAAGTGTGCGAGCGTCCGAAACACGACTACACACGGCGCCTCCTGGCCTCCATCCCCGGCTGATCCTCTGTCTTTTCCTCTGAACGGCCCGCCTCCCGAAGGCCCGCCCGCCACCACCCATGACCCCGCTTTTCAAAAAGTTCCTTGGCATCAACTGGATCCTCATCCTGACGATGCTGGGCCTGCTCGCCTTCGGCGTGTATGCCATTTACAATGCGTCTTACTTCCGGGAGACCAGTGATCTGGCCCTGAAATGGAAGCAGCAGATGACCTGGATCGGTCTCGGCGTGCCGTTCCTGTTTGCTGCCAGCCTGATCGACTACAAATGGGTCCGCTGGGCCTGCTGGCCCATGTATCTGGCCGGCATCGGCGGTCTGGTTTACCTCCACTTCAAGGGCATCGAGATCAACGGCAACAAGAACTGGGTCATCATCGCAGGCCAGTCCATCCAGCCTTCCCAGTTCGCCATCATGTCGGGCATTCTCATGCTGGCAGTGGTGTTTGGCGAACTGCCGCGCATGTGGCCGGTCTTCCGCCGGCCCTGGCTGCGCATCATTGTAGGCGGCATCCTCGCCGGTGTCCCGGCCGCGATGGTCATCAAGGAAGACCTTGGTTCCGGTCTGGTCTGGGGACCTGTATTCCTGTCCATGATGCTGGTGGGCAGCATCCCCTTCCGCTACCTGATCACCCTGATCCTGAGCGCGCTCTGCCTCATCCCGCTGATCTATTTCTTTGTCCTCAAACCGTATCAGCAGGCACGTATTGACACCACCTGGTACCTGCTGACCAACCAGATGAGCAAGGTGGACACCCGGGGTGACGGGTGGGTGCCGAACTTTGTGCAGACGGCCGTGGCCTCCGCAGGTTTTGAAGGCAAGGGGCCGCTGTCTGAAAAGGTGCCGGACCAGCGCAGTATCCACCGCAATTTCTTCCCGGAAGCGGAGGCTTTCAGTGACTTCATCTTCAGCGTCATCTGTGAGGAGTTCGGCTTTCGCGGGGCAGTGCTGCTGCTGACAGGCATCGCCCTGCTGCTGATCCAGGGCGTTTTCATGGCCTTTTATTCCAGAGACCAGGTGGGCCGCCTGCTGGTGGTGGGGGTGGTGACCATGTTCTTTGCGCATACCTTTCAGAATGCGGGCATGAACCTCTGCATGCTGCCGGTGATCGGTCTGCCCATGCCCTTCATCAGCTACGGGGGCACGTTTATGATCGTCACCCTGTTCCTGGTGGGCATGATGCAGAGCGTCTGGGTCCACCGGAACATCTCGCCTGTGAAGAAAAAGACGGCTGGCGGCCGCGAGATCCGCAGCCAGGATGAAGATGACGACTGAAGCGGATGATGTCCCGGCGTGATCGCCGTCATCTCCCTTCCCTGCCCGTTTTTGCCTACCCATGTCCATTGCCACCCGTCGCGGTGACCAGGGAGAAACCGATCTCCTTTTTGGCCAGCGCACCTCCAAATCCCATCCCCGCATTCACGCGCTCGGCGCGGTGGATGAACTGAATGCCGCCCTGGGGCCTCTGCGCATCTCAGCACTGAAACCGGAAACCCGGGAGGTGGTGGTGAAAGTGCAGCCGCTGCTCATCAGCCTGATGGGTGAGCTGGCCACTCCGCCCGGACGCGAAGAGCGCTATGCCGCCACCCACAAGCCTTTCGAGACCGGGCATGTGACCTGGCTGGATGAATGGGTGGCGAAGCTGGAGGCAGGAGGGGCGCTGCAGTTCAAAGGCTGGGCCCTGCCGGGTGAGGCCGGTGTGATGAGCGGCGCGCATGCCGACCTCGCCCGCACAGCCTGCCGCCGTGCCGAACGGCTGGTGGTGGATCTCTGCGGAACAGACCAGGAAGTGCCCAACCAGGAAGTGGTCCGTTTCCTCAACCGTCTGGCAGACGTCCTCTGGCTGCTGGCGCGGTGGGAGGAACGGGACGGCACAGAGAGGTTGTAAAACTCACCTCTACTTCCCGACACGCCAGAGATGCCCTTCCGTGCGGATGAGCAGGTCGCTGTCCACCACGCCGTAAGAGGCGAGGGACTTCTCCGGAAGTTCGTTCTTGGCCAGCACTTCAAAGGTTTTTCCGGGCTTCACCACAAAGCCTGCACCTTTTTCATCCTGGAGATACAGTTTGTTATCCGCATGCAGGATGGAGGCGCTGATGGGGCCGGTGCAGCGTTCCTGGTAGTGGACCTCGCCCGTCTTCGCATCCGCAGAAGTTAACACGCCATTGTCCGCGACAAAGTAGATCTCATCCCCGGCCACCACCATGCTTGGATTGTGCGGAACAAATTTCTCGATCTTCCAGGCGATGTGGGTGTCGGTGACGTCGCCGCTGCCGTCGGCCTTGATGGCCAGGCACACCGGCTTGCCATAGCCTGTGGCCACATAGACCATCCCGTGCGCATAGACCGGGCGCGGCACCACAGAGAAGCCCTGGTCATACCGGGCCTGCCAGATTTCCTTGCCCGTCTGCGGGTCCAATGAATTCACCACACCGCTGCCGGCCGTGATGAGCTGGCGGCGGCCGTTGACCTCAATGACCAGAGGCGTGCTGAAGGAAAACTTGTTCTTCGCATCACTGACGCGGGCGAACTTCCAGCGCTGCTCGCCGGTGGTTTTGTCCAGCGCAATGACCACGGGGTCCGTCTCCGCATCGGCATTAAAAATGAGCAGGCCGCCCTCCACCACCGGGCTGCCGCCATTGCCATGCACCGGGACATAACTGAAGGCCTGGGTTTTCCAGAGCACCGCTCCATCAGCCGCATTCAGGCACGCAGTGCCCTGATGACCAAAATGCACATACAGCTTTCCATCCTCATGCACCGGGGTGGGGCTCGCATGGCTGTTCTTTTTATGCACCGCCGCAGCACCCGTGTTCTGCATGAAGACTTCCTGGTCCCAGATCACTTTGCCATCCGCAGCCTGCAGGCAGACAGCACGCAGGCTGCGCTCCACATCCGGCTTTTCCACACCGCCCATGGGCACTGCGGTCGTCAGGTAGATGCGGTCTCCAATGACCACCGGGGACGACCAGCCGACGCCCGGCACTGGGGCCTTCCAGCGGATGTTTTTGTTCACCGCGCCGCCCCACTCCACCGGCAGCCCGGCCGCGGCCGAATGCCCCTGGCGGTCCGGTCCGCGAAACTCAGGCCAGTCGGCAGCGGCAGCGAGGGTGGAGACAGCAAGGAAAGGTAGAAGAAAGCGCATGAAAAACAACCGGGTGGAGCCTGGAGGATGAATGAGAGAAGCCTTTATTCCAGGACTCTTTTAAAGTCTCCATCCGGCCCTCGGCTCGCGGCTGAGGAAACGGTTGGCGGCTTCGTTGTTGGTGATCTTCATGGCCTTGGCATCCCAGACGATCTTGCCACCCGCACGGAAGGCGACATTGCCCAGGTGGTTGGCCTCGCTGAGGGGGCCTGCGTAGCTGAAGGGGCTGGCCGTGGGGGTGCCGTTCTTGATGGCGTTCAGCCACTCGATGTGCTGCCCGGGAGAGTCGGCAATGAAGGGTTTGGGCTTTTGGAAATCCTTAAAGTCCGCCTCGGGCAGCAGCACGTGTTTGCCGTAGTCGGACAGCAGCATGCCTTTGTCGCCAATGAAGAGCACACCGCTCTGCCACTGGCTGATGAAAGGATCGTTCTTCCACACGTCCGGCTTGGTGGCGCCCTGGTGCCAGTGGATCTTGCACGCGGGCATGTCGCCGCGCGGCCCATACTGATAAACGGCGGACATCGTGGCGGGCGCAATCTCCGGGTGCGGCTCAGGGCCAAAGGCCTCCACTGTCTGCGGAGCATCCAGTTTCAGCGCCCAGAACGGCAGGTCGTTCCAGTGGCTGCCGAGGTCCGACATCGTACCATTGCCGAAGTCCCACCAGCGGTACCATTTCGGACCGGGAAAATAGACTTCATGATAGGGGCGGTAAGGCGCGGGCCCCAACCACAGGTCCCAGTCCAGGTAGGGCGGCGGGGTCTGTTCCTCCTTGGGCCGCTCGGTGACGAAAACGATGTCCTTGTTCTTTTCCGACTCCTCTTTGCTCTGCAATCCCCAGGCGCGGGAGACACAGACGTGCGCCTCTGTCACCTTGCCGATCGCCCCGCTCTGGATCAGTTCTACAACACGCCTGTAGTTAGGCATGCCATGGATCTGCGTGCCCATCTGGGTGGCTACACCCGCTTTTGCAGCCGCCTCGGTGATGAGCCGCGCCTCTGCGACATCCCGGGTCAGCGGTTTTTCGCAGTAAACCGGCTTGTTCATCCGCAGTGCCGGCAGGGTAGCATAAGCGTGCGTGTGCTCGGTGGTGCTGACCACCACGGCATCGAAGTCCTTGGACTCCTCATACAGTTTGCGAAAGTCGCGGTAAGCTTTGGCTTTGGGGAAGGCGGCAGACGCTGCCTCCAGGTTCTGGCCGTTCACATCGCAAATGGCGACCACGTTTTCAGTCGGCTCTTTGATCTCTGGAACGGGTTCGCCAGGCTTGGGTTTCCTGGGGAAAAGCGAGGTGCCCACCAGTGCCTGAATGTTCGCCGCACCGCGTCCTCCCACACCGATGAAGGCCAGGTTCACCTTGGAATTGGGCGAACGGGAGCTGACGATGGCAGGGAAACCCAGTGCGGCCCCGGCCAGGAGCGTGCCTTGGGCCAAAAACTGACGGCGTGAAGAGACGGAGCGAGACATGGGCAAGGAACGGCCTTGCCCGGTAATCTCTTACGCCAGAGCCTCAGAGGACAGAACAGGAGTACGGGAGAGTGCGACTTTTGAATCACTGAGCTCCGCAAGGAGTAAGGCCATCCTGGCCTCATTGCTGACGGCAGGACGCCGTCACTCCCTGGAGCATGCAGCCGAACAAACGGAGTGAGGCCCGCAGCTCAACTCCGAATTCCGGCCTCCGCGCTCCGAACTCCGTCCCCGTTCACCCAGCTTCTGCGGCGACGAGTTTTTCCAGTTCCTCTGTGGCCTTTTCCCAGGCTGTGGTCTTGGCGGCGATGCGGGGTTCGATCTCCTCCAGTTCCTGGCTGAGGGCCTTGAACTTGGCCGCGTCGGAATACGTGGCGCCGTCCTGGAGCAGGTCCACAAGCTCCAGCTTGCGTTTGTCCAGCGCCGCCAGTTCTTCCTCAATACGCGTCACGTTTTTCTCGATGTCCTTGCGGCCTTTGGTGCGGGCGTTCCGGGCCTCGGCCTCCAGGCGCTTCTGCTCCTTGGATTTCGGGCCGCTGGAGGCTTTCTTGGGAGCCGCCATGGCCCAGTCGCCATTGCTTGCGCCGGGCTGGTGGTTGGTCAGGCTGGCGGTCAGCGCCTCGCGGGCGGAACCGGCCTTGGTCTTGTCCAGATAGTATTGATAGTCGCCCGCATACGGCGTGAGCACCCCGCCGGCGATGTGGACCACGCTGCGTGCCATGGCGCGGATGAAATGCACGTCGTGGCTGATGAACACCAGCGTGCCTTCATAACCTTCCAGCGCGCCGATCAGCGCGTCAATGCTGCCCATGTCCAGGTGAGTGGTAGGCTCGTCCATCAGCAGCAGGTTGGGCGGGTCTAACAACAAGCGCACCAAGGCCAGACGTGACTTTTCACCCCCGCTCAGCACTCCCACCGGCTTGAACACATCATCGCCGTGGAACAGGAACGAGCCTAACAAAGTGCGGCACAGGTTTTCCCCCGGACGGCTTGGCAGGTCCATGGCGGATTGCAGCACGGTGTGCTTCATGTTCAGCACATCGCCACGATACTGCGCGAAGTAGCCCAGGCGCACATTGTGCCCCAGTTCGCGCTTGCCGCCCTGCGGCTGCAAGGCCCCGGCGAGCAGTTTCAGCAGCGTGGACTTCCCTGCACCGTTCGGCCCCACCAGCACAATGCGCTGGCCGCGCTCCACCTCAAAATCCAGGCCCTGGTAAACCGGTGTCTGCCCGTAGGCAAAGTCCAGCCCCTTCATCGTCAGCACACGCTGGCCGCTGCGAGGCGGCTGCGGGAAGCGGAACTTCACGGTCTTGGCCGCTGCGGCCGGACCTTCCAGCTTCTCCATGCGGTCGATCATCTTCAGCTTGTCCTGGGCACGGGAGGCAAAGTTTGCCTTGGCCTTGAAGCGGTCCGCCCACTGCTGGAGTTTGGCGATCTCGCGCTGCTGGTTTTCAAATGCGCCCAGCATCTGTTCCTCACGCGCGGCCTTCTCGCGCAGGTAGTCATCGTAGTTGCCCCGGTAGCGGTGCACCTTGCTGTGGGCAATCTCCAGGATGGTGTCCGTCAGCGCATTGAGGAACTCACGGTCGTGAGAGATCATCAGAATGGCGCCCGGATACCCCTGCAGGTATTCCTGAAACCAGATGAGGGACTCCAGATCCAAGTGGTTGGTCGGCTCATCCAGCAGCAGCAGGTCCGGCTCCTGCACCAGCAGGCGGGCCAGATGCGCACGCATGACCCAGCCGCCGCTCAAGGTACGGGCATTGCGGTCAAAGTCGCTCTCACGGAAGGCGAGACCTTTCAGGATGCGCTTGGCCTTCGGCTCCGCCTCCCAGCGGCTGTGTTCATGGACATGACTGGTGGCCAGTTCCAGCACGGTGACGTCATCAATGGGCGCGCTCTCCTGCGGCAGGAAACCAAAATCGAGGCCCTTTTCCATCGTCACCAGGCCGTCATCCGGCGTGGTTTCCCGAAGCAGCAGGGAAAACAGCGTGGACTTGCCGGCTCCGTTCGGGCCGATCAGACCGATCTTTTCACCACGGTTGATGTGAAACGACACGCCGCTGAAGAGAGTGCGGCCTGCGTAGGTTTTACTGACATTGGAAACCGAAAGCATGGAATGAGGGGGCGCACTCTGTGCCCTGCCGGAGGCCGGGAGTCAAGGAAAGGCGGCGGCCCCGTCTGCGTCCGGAAGTTCTGCCAGACACAAAAAGAGGAACCCTCACGGGTTCCCCTTCTCAAAAGCATGGATAAAAATCCGGTGGCCGGGCTTACGCCAGTTCCTTCAGCTTGGCCTGGATGGCGTTGAAATCAGGCAGATCGCCAGGGCTTTCCTTGACCTCGGCATACTGGACGACGCCGGCTTTGTCGATGATGAAGGCAGAACGCTTGGCCACGCCGCCCATGATGAGGTTTTTGGCTGGCAGGAAGCTTTCATATGCCACGCCGTAGGACTCGGCCACCTTGTGGTCGTAGTCGCTGAGAAGCTGGAGGGTGATGCCCTCTTTCTCAGCCCAGGCTTTCTGGGCGAAGGGGTTGTCACCGCTGATGCCCACCACCTTGGCGTTCAGGGAGGTGTAGGCATTGATGCCCTTGGACAGTTCGCAGAACTCCGTGGTGCAGACGCCGGTGAAGGCCATGGGCACGAACAGCAGGAGAATGTTGGAGGAGCCGACGTTTTCGGACAGCTTGAAGAGTTCCGGGCCATTGGCACCGAGGGTGGTGACGGTGAAATCAGGAGCGGTAGAACCGACAGAGAGAGCCATGGTGATAGTGATGGTTTGAAGTTCTGCGCACCGGCGGCCGGGCGCGGGCGCATTGGAACGCGGGCACTGCACCGGGTCAAGCAAGGAAGCGGCCCCGATGTGTTTTAAAACCCGCCCTAAAACAAACCGGTGCCCGGGCAGATTCTCTGGCAGAGGTCTGCTGGCGGCATCGTTCTTCCCTTCTCTGCACTTGGCACTTGGAAGTGAGGCATTCCCTTCTTAGCATGGCAGCTTCACACCGACATGGACTGGGAATCACCTAAACTGCTGCTGCTGGCGCTCCCCGCCCTGGCTCTGCTGCTTTGGTTTGAAAACCGGTCTGCGCATCCCATGGAGGGTTTGCGCAAGAGGCTGCTGCTGGTGGTCCGCGCTCTCGGCATCATGCTGGCCCTGCTGGCGCTGGCGGGTCCCGCCCGGGTCTCCCAAACAGGCCGCAAGGCCTTGGGCATCATTCTGGATGCCAGCCAGAGCATGGACACGGAAGGCTGGCAGAAAGGGCTGGCTGCGGCACGGCAGCTCCAGGCGGGACTGGGTGGGGATGCAGACAGTTTTGTCCTCATGCTGGGGGACGAGCCCGCCCCCCTGCCCCCGGGGCCCGAACCCGGGCCGGAGATTGCCCAATTTCAGGCAGAGCATGGCGGCAACAGCCATTACAGCGCGGCACTGGACTATGCGGAAGGGTTGTTTCCCGCCGGAACCAGCCGGGACATTGTGCTCATCGGCGACGGGCATGAGACACGCGGCCAGATGCTGGAGACAGCCCGCCAGGCCAGCCTCTCCGGCGTACGCATCCATGCGCTGCCGGTGGCCGGTCCGCGCAAACCGGATGCCCTCGTGCGCGAACTGCAGCCTAGCCGCAGCCGCTTGAACGAGGGCGCGACACTGAAGCTCACCGCCCATCTCGACTCCACCCTGGAGGCCTCCGGCACTCTGAAGCTGTATGAAAACGGCATTCAGGTGGACCAGCGAAACGTGACGCTCAAGCCTGGAGCGACCACCACGGAAACCTTCACCCGCACACCGGCCACTCGCGACACCTTCCGCTACCGGGCCGTCCTGGACGGCATCAGCGCCGACACCATTCCTGCCAACAACAGCGCCCTGGCCCTGGTGGATGTGCGCGGCCGCCTGCGCCTGCTGTATCTGGACAGCGAACCCACCGAAGCAGCCTACCTGCAGCAGGCCATGGCCAAGGAAGGCATCGAGCTGGACCTGCGCCAGCCCGGCAACATCCCTTCCACCCTGGACCAGCTTTCCGGATACGACGGCATCATCCTCAGCGATGTCCCCGCCCACCGTCTGGGCG
>DASWXG010000635.1:0-3313 GCA_036405615.1 Prosthecobacter sp.
CGTACATTGACCGCACCACCGGCCTGCGCGCCCTGCTGCGCAGCGAACGTGTGCTGGCGATCCAGACAGCGGCGGCCAACGTGTACAAATCCTCCACAGTCAGCACCAATTACCGCCAGGAGATCGATGCGGATGAAACACTCAAGCAGTTCAAGACCCGGTTTGATTCCGGTGACATCTTCCGCAGCCCCAGCGAGATCTGCGGCCTGTATCTTGTGCCGCAGGGTGAATCGCTGGCGAACATGAGCAGCTTCTGGGAAACCAACAAGCTGACCGCCGACAACTCTCGCGAGCACCCCTATGCCACGCTGTATCCGCGCCTGACCACGAAGTCCAACACCTACCGCATCCACTACCGTGTCCAGGCTCTGCAACAAGCCTCCCGCAGCCGTGGCAGTGACGAAGTTGCCTGGGCCATGTGGGAAGAGGGCCGCGACCGCGTGGTGGCGGAAAACCGCGGTTCCTCCGTGCTGGAACGTTATGTTGACCCGGCTGACCCCGCCCTGCCTGACTTTGCCAAAACCAGCGGCACACTGGACAGCCACTACCGCTTCCGCATCATCAGCAACACGAAGTTTGGTCCTAAATAATGTTAGGCTGACACACGTATGGAGGAATCCAGCCCTGGTCGCCCATACGGCCAGGGCTTTTCTTTTCACGGGCTTTGACACTCTTCCAAACGCACTCGCCCTTCTGACGAGACGCAATGTCCTTTACCCTCCATGACTTCAGTTCGACAATTGGTCCGCTACGCTGTTAGCGAATAAGATAGGCGACAAACGGGTGAAATCTGATCGCGGTCTGCCTGCCTGTCTCAAAGAAAGTTCAGCGGTGCTGTCCATCCCCTGCTGGGCAGACCTCCGGCCTTACTGGGTTGCGAACTTGGTGAGCAGTCCACGCTTGCGGGTCAGCCGCAGGATCCAGAGGAACAGACCGCTGGCCGCTGCCAGATAAAGCAGGTTCAGCCCAAGGGCTTGGGCCAGCAGAGTCATGTTCATGCTGCCGGTGCGCATCACCTCGCGCATGCCTTCAAAGATGTAGGTGGCCGGAAAGGACCACGCGATAGGCTGTGCCCAGCCGGGCATGTCTGCCACCGGGTAAAACACTGCCACGGCAGGCTGGATGAAGAACGGCACCGCCCAAGCAAGTGACTCCGCCGCCTGCCCCCAGCGCAGGATGAGTGCGGTGGAGATCATGCCCAGGGACCAGCCGAACAGCATCAGATTCAGGAAAAACGGAAACAGCCACCAGTTCAGAACAAAGATGTTAAACGCGTAGCCAAACCACGCGATGAGCCCCAGCACCACGCCGGTGACCATGATGCGCAAGACTCCCACGGCAAAGGTGGCCCCCAGGTACTCCGAGGTGCGGACCGGGGCGACGAAGACATTCAACAGGTTACGCGTCCAGACATCTTCCAGAAAGGAGATGGCCACCCCCTGCTGGGCGCGGAACATGATGTCCCACAGGATCATGGCCCCGAGCAGGAACAGGATGAAAGTGCCGAACTGCTGGCTGGTGTTGCGCTGCAGGAAAAGCGTCAGGTTGCCCCATACCAGCAGGTCCACCACCGGCCAGAACACCATTTCCACAAGGCGCACCGGGTTTCTCGTGTAGAGAAAGATGTAGCGCAAAACCAGGGCCCAGATCACTCTCAAATTCATATTCCTCGTTGTACTAAAAGTTTGTTAACGCAGTCTTGGAAGCGGAAGCATCCGTTTGCCATGCAGCAAAAGGTTCAGGCCTCAAGGTCGCCGCTGCGGGCGATTTTGATAAACACGTCCTCCAGGGAGTTTTCGGAGAATTTCTGCACGATCTGGTCGGGCGTCCCCTCAGCGACGATCTTGCCCTTGTGCAGGAAGATCACCCGGTCACAGACTTCCTCGATGTCACGCATGTTGTGGCTCGTGTAGAGAATGCCGATGTTGCGCTCGCTCTGCACCCGCCGCACGACTTTGCGCACCTTGTCAGCGATGTCCGGGTCCAGGCTGGCCGTGGGTTCATCCAGCATCAGCAGCTCCGGATCATTCAGGAAAGCCTTGCACAGGTTCACGCGGGTGGATTCGCCGGCGGAAAGCTGGCCCGTCACGCGGTCTCGAAGGTGCGCCACCTCCAGCAGATCCAGCAGTTCGGCGATCTTCTTCTTGGCATTCGGCACACCGTAGATTTGGGCAAAGACCGTCAGGTTCTGCCACACCTTCAGGTTCCCGGGCAGGCTGACATAAGCTGAGGAAAAGTTGGCTTTGCGCAGGATCTCGATGCGGTGGCTCTGCAGCGGTTTGCCAAAGGCAAATAAGTCGCCGGAAGTGGGCAGCGTCAGGCCCAGCAGGCAGTTCATGGCGGTGGTCTTTCCCGCGCCGTTGGCCCCTAGCAGGCCCAAGATCTCCCCCCGGTGCAGGCGGAATGAGAAACGGTCCAGGGCTTTGACGCCATCAAACTCACGGGTGAGTTCGCGGGCCTCCAGGATGACTTCGCGGGTGTCGGGGGCGGGCATGGGGCGTCTAGTTGGCAGGGGAGACTACGGTTGTCATGCGGGAAAAGCGTTGAGGGCGGCGGATTTTCAGTTGCCCAATCGTTCACGCCAATAGTCGGGCCTTCTCTTCTCGTGCATAACGGCAAAAATGCGGATCAGGTCTGGCTCTGCCTCATAAGTGTAGTAGAAACGATATGGAAAAGTTTTGAGCCGAAAAACATGTGTGCCATCGCCGAAGGTTTGGTAGCGCTCAGGGTCCTGCATGATTTGTTCGATGGCACCCTTGACCGCCTTAACAAACCGCCCGCCTGCAAAAATGCTCCGGCCTTCGTACCAATCCACCGCCTCGCGAAATTCGTCGCCAGCCTCGGGATGGAAGTCAAAAATCATGCCGAACGCCTGGCGGCAAGTGAAGCCTCGATTTCACGAAACACCTGCTCACCTGCAATGGGGGTTACCTTCCCACTGCGCACTTCATCGATTCTACGCCGGACAACTTGGAGTTGCTCTTCTTCAAGCGAAGCATCGCTTTGAATCGTGGGGATAAGCTGCTCCACAAGTTGCAGCCTGCTGTCTTCCGACAACGCTAGAGCTTCTGCAAGCACTGTGTCCAATGTGGCGATCATTGGGAAATCATAGCCTATACGATTCTGAAAACAAGTGCTGGTCAGCTCCTCCGGCTCACAGGTAGTTCTCAATCGGCACCTTGCCGTTCGAGGCGCAGATGAACATGGTGCCGGGCTTCGTGGTGCTGGGCTTGATGATGGCTTTTCCGCCCGCTTTTTCCACCAGCAGCAGGCCGGCGGCGATGTCCCACAGGCTGATCTGCTCCTCCACATA
>DASWXG010000636.1:0-6117 GCA_036405615.1 Prosthecobacter sp.
CTGCCGGGGCCTGCGCTGGCTGCCCTGCTGGGCATCAGCAAAAAGGGTGGCAACCAGGAGGCCGTGCTGCTCTTCACCAGCGGCAGTTCCGGAAATCCCAAAGGCGTGGCGCTGACGCATCATAACGTGATGGCAAATGTCATCCAGTTCAGCAGCCGTTTGGGCATGGACACCAATGACAGCATCCTGGGCAGCCTGCCGCTTTTCCACAGCTTTGGCAGCACGGTGACCCTCTGGTATCCCATCATCAGCGGCCTGAATCTGGTGACTTATCCAAGCCCGCTGGAAACCAAGAAACTGGCTGAACTCATCGAAGCCCACCGCGTCACCCTCATGATCGCCACGCCGACATTCCTGCGCGGGTATCTGCGGGGTGTGAACCGCGAAGCTCTGACCTCCCTGAAGATGGTGGTGACCGGTGCGGAAAAACTTCCCGGCACGGTCGCCAGCGCCTTCGAGCAGCGTTTCGACAAGAAAGTCTTCGAAGGTTACGGCCTCACCGAAACCTCTCCCGTGTCCAACGTCAACATGCCGGACCCTGTGCCGCTGGGAGACGAGAAGAGCGGGAATGCCTGGCTGCCGGGGCATCGTCCGGGCAGCGTGGGCCAGCTCATCCCCGGTCTGGCGGTACGCATCACCCACCCGGAAACCTATGAGCCGCAGTCCCTGCACTCCAGCGGCATGATCTGGTTCAAGGGAGCCAACGTGTTTGAAGGTTATCTGAACGAACCGCAACGCACCGCCGATGTCATGGATGACAAGGGCTGGTTCCGCACGGGCGACATTGGCCGCGTGGACAAAGACGGTTTCCTCTACATCGAAGGCCGCCTGAGCCGCTTCTCCAAAATCGGCGGTGAGATGGTGCCGCACGAGACCGTGGAAGACAACCTCATCAAGGCTCTGGGTCTGGAAAACGAAAGCGTGCGCAAGATCGCCGTGGTCGGCATTCCCGACCCGGACAAAGGCGAGGCGCTGATTCTGCTCACCGCGATTCCAGGCGGTCCGGAACACCAGGAGATTCTAGACCTGCGCTACCGTCTGTTGGAGAAAGGCATGCCGCCCCTGTGGATTCCTAAAAAGATGATCCGCGTGGCCGAAATCCCGATTCTCTCGTCCGGCAAGCTGGACGTTCAGAACTGTGAGAAGATCGCCAAAGGCGGCTGATCCTCCTCTTGGATGGCAGGCCGCGCCCCCGGCTCACTTCGCCAGGGCATGCGGCCCGAATGCGGAGAGGCAATCTTAAAAAGCCTGGCAGCACGCCCAGTTCCAAGGAGCGACACTTGCTAAGTGCCGTTGGCTGCCGTGTTCAGGGGAGAGCCGGCGTTCCCCAAGTCGTGACTTTGGCAGATCACGCTCCTTGCTCGGGACCTTTTCAGACTGCCCTCCCAGGGTGCAGAGACTCGGTGCCGGGGGGTGTATGCAGCGCCAGCACGCGATGTCGTGGAACGGTTTCCGGCGAGGACGCCGCAAACAGCCTGCGAGACGCAGGCGCTCCAGCGCAGGCGGCTGCGGCGGCTTGTGGAGCGCACGCATCTTGCGTGCTGCTTTCCGCGTCTCGCGGAAAGCCGTCTCCTGAGCCACGCAGCCCTGTTGCACACAGCACAAATGCCGTTGGCGCAGTGTTCAGGGGAGGATCCGGCATACCCCAAGCCGTGACTTTGGCAAGTCACGCTCCTTGCCCGGGACCTTTTTCAGACTGTCTTCTGAGTTCTTTGTTTTCTATTTGGCGTAGGCTTTCAGAGCCGCTGCCTTGAAGGCTCCATTGGCTTTCTTGCCATCACCGGGGAAACCGGAATGCTGGACCATGTAAACCAGCACAAGGCCGTGTTTCTTGTCCACACTCATGTCCGTGGCAAAGGCACCACCATGGCCGGCACCGTCCGGGCTGACCGCCCAGCCAAAGCCGTACGGGCGGGACACCTCAGCCGGAGTCTGCTTGCGGGTCATTTCCTCCACCGCAGAAGCGGAAAGGTAACGACGGCCTTTCCATTCCCCACCGTTGAGGACCATCTGGCAGAAAACGGTGACATCGTCGGTTGTGGAGAACAGGCCTCCGGCAGGCATCGGGAAACGCTTGGCGCGTTCTGTCAGCGGATAATGCAACTGGCCGATCTCCAGGGTCTCCAGTCCCTTGCCGCCTTTGCCCGGCTTGTAAGACCTGGGAAAGCGCTTCACCTGGTTTTCATCCGGCCAGAAGGTGGTGTCTTTCATGCCCAGAGGCTTGAAAAGGCGCTCGGCCATGAAGTCTTCATAGGCCATGCCGGAGACCACTTCCAGGATCCGGGCTGCGGTGTTGATGCCTGCATTGCTGTACAGGAAATCCTTGCCGGGTTCATACTGCAAGGGATGGGAGGCATGGAGCTTGACGGCTTTCTCCAGCGGCAATCCGTCCAGGGTCGGCTGCTCTTCCGGTGACTTGAACGGCAGGCCGCTGGTATGGCTCAGTACATCCCTTACGGTGATGAGGCGGCCCGGGGCCTTGGTGCCGGTCTGCTTTTTGTCCTTGTCGAAGATGGCCAGTTGGATGCCCTTGAACTCAGGCAGATATTTTTCCACAGGGTCATCCAGCTTCAGTTTGCCCTCATCCACCAGCATCATGACCGCGGTACCGGTCATCGGTTTGGACATGGAAGCAATCCAGAAGAGGCTGTCCTTCTGCATGGGAAGCTTGCCTTCCACATCCGCAAAACCGGCCGTGGCGATCTCCAGCACCTTGTCTTTGCCAGCCACCAGAGACACAACGCCCGCCACCTCGCCCCGCTCAACATAGGGCTTGAGTGCATCAGCAGCCGGGGTGGATGAGGACGGTTTTTCGGCAGCCAGCCAGGCCGTGCCTGAGCAGAGGAACGCCAGAGCAAGAAAATCGCGACGGAAGAGGGTTGAGTGCATGTGCATCCCAAAACACTCCGGACCAAAGGCTTCTATCGAACTGGCGTATTCTCAAAAAAGATTGACGTATTTCTTATGGAGAACACTTGGCAAAGAGGCTGGCCGCATCAATGACTTGGCGCATGCTCCGCAGTTACGCCCTCTTTTTGTTACTCATTCCCCTCCTGCCCTGCCTCCCCAGTTTCGGAGCGGAGATGAAACCGACTCCTGCGGGGATCGAGATCAGCGCCGGCAGTTTGGGCAGCTTTGTCCTGACCTATCCGGAGTTTCTGGATGCAGGCCACGGCAACATTCACAAGCAGACGCAGGTGAATGCCAGCGGCACCTCGGCCCAGGTCAGCTATGCCGATGGCGCGCGCTGTACGGTTACTGTCGGCAAGGATGACATCCAGGTCGCCTTCGCCCAGGTGCCCGGGGATGTGAAAAGCTGGAAGATGACCGCGCTCATTGACATCGGTTTTGCCAAAGGCGGTACGTGGAAGCTGGGTGAAACGGCCGGGGCCTTTCCTGCGGAAAAGCCAAAGGTGCCGCAAATCGCCAGCCTGAATGCCACCACGTTCCAGGTCAAAAACGCCCAGGGCAAGAGTCTGGACTTCACCACACCGGAGTTCTCCTTTCAGCAGTTGACGGACAATCGCGAATGGAACTGGGCCGTGTACCATTGGCAGTTCATCGTTCCTTACGCCACCGGGCGTGACCAGAGCAGCATCACGGTGAAGGCAGACCTGTCCGCTTCGGCAAAGCTGGTGGATGCCTTCGGCCAGTCCATCAAAGACGTGTTTCCTAACAAACTGCTCAACGAAGCCGATTTGAAAGCCGATGTGGCTGCTGATGAAAGCTACTACGCCAGCCTGAAACCGCCTGCGACAGACCGCTTTGGAGGTTTGCCCGGCAGCGGCGAGAAACTTGGACTGAAGAAAACCGGCTTCTTCCACATCGAGAACCAGGATTCAAAAACCTGGCTGGTGGATCCGGAAGGCAACGTGTTTTTCCATCTCGGTCTCTGCGGCTTTGCCCCCAATGACGACTACACCTACATCAAGGGCCGCGAAGACATCTACCAATGGTTGCCTTCCGCCCAGAGCGAGTATGCCAGCGCCTTCCGTCCCGGCGATGACAATGCCCACTTCTCCTTTTACCTCGCCAATGTTATTCGCAAATTCGGCGAACCTTACACGCTGGACAGCCATGCCGGACGCATGATTCCGCGCGTGCGCCAGTGGGGGTTCAACTCCATCGGAGCCTTCAGCCCGAAGCCGCCGACGGCTTGCGAGAAGGCCAGCTTCCCGTATGTGGCACATCTGCCCATCAATGAATGGGAGGGCGTGCCACGCCTGCCCGGTGCGCATGAAGTGTGGGATCCGTATGAACCGGCGATTGAAGAGAAGATCGCCGGGAACATTGCCCGTGAAGTTCCCGCCCACGCAAACGACCCGCTGCTCATCGGCTGGTTCATCGTCAATGAACCGCGTTATGACGAACTGCCCAAGGTAATCCCCTCGCTGACCGGAAAGCATGCCTGCAAGAATGCCCTGGTTTCCTTCCTTCGTGAAAAACACGGCAGTGTGGAGGCCTTCAACCGCGCCTGGAAGACCGAATACGCCACCTTTGCCTCCCTCAACGATGCAGGCCTCGCCGTGACGACGGACGAGGCAAAAGCGGACGTGAAAGCTTTTGTCGGCCAGTTTCTCGAAAAGCTGTTTTCCCAAGTCGAGGCCATCTACCGCAAGCATGACCGCAATCACTTGCTGTTAGGCAGCCGCCTCCAGCCCATCACCATCGAGGATGAACAGCTCTGCCGCATCATGGGCCGCCACCTGGATGTGGTGTCCTACAACTACTACACCTACGGCGTGGATGCGGAGGCCCTGCGCCGCTATCACGGCTGGACAGGCGGCAAGCCGATGATGTTGAGCGAGTTCTTCTGGTCCTCCCCCAAGGACAGCGGGCTGGTGGGAGGCCGCGAAGTCAGCAGCCAGCGTGAACGCGGACTGGCCTACCGCAACTATGTGGAGCAAAGCGCAGCGCTAGGTTTCATCGTTGGCATCGAATGGTTCACCCTGGTGGACCAGGCCACCACCGGGCGCTGGTTCAGCAAGTACAACGGCGAGAGCTACAATACCGGTCTCATCAGCGTGGCGGACCGCCCGTGGAAGGACATGCTGGAAGAGATGATGAAAACCAACCACGGCATTTATGATCTTTTGTTAGGCCAGCGAAAACCTTTCAAATGGGATGATGCCAGAGTTGCGGTCCCGCAGCGGTAAGGACAGCGGAGATCACGCCACCCGCCCGGCCAAGGCGCACAGCACAGCAACCACAGTCCTCCAACAAAAAACCGCCCGGCTTGCGCCGGGCGGTTTTGCTTGATCGGGATGGCACGGGCTGCGTTGGCAGCGGCCGCTCTTACTGGCCCACCTTCACGTCTTTCAGGTTGCCGATTTCAGCATCGCCTTCCACCAGGCCGAGAGCCCACTTGATGCCGCCCAGGATGTGTTCCTGATAGGTCTTGGCGATTTCAGGGGAATTCTTGCGGTCCTTGCTGCCTTCCTTCCACGTGGGGTCCCAGACGTCTTCACGGTGGCCCAGAGAAGTGTAGAACACCTTGCCTTTGCCGAACTCCTTGCACCAGGAGATCGGGTAGTAGCCCTCGGTGCCTTCATTCGGATGAGCGTCCAGGCCCATGAGGGCGTGAACCTTGGATGGGTCGTAGTTCTTGAAGATGTAGATCTCGTCAAAAACGCGCCAGCCCGCAGGCACAGGCTTGGTGGCCGGGTGGGCCGGGTCGTGCAGCTTGGGTCCCACTTCCACCTGGGCCTTGTGGGTCTGGAACTCGCCGCCCAGCATGTCCACATAACCGCGGAAAGGGTGGTAGGTATCGCCACCGGAATGCATGGCCACAAAGGCCTTGCCGCTTTTGATCAGTTCCACAAAACCTTCACGGTCGGGGAACTGCAGGTCACCGGTGGTATTGGCGAAGACAAAGCCGTCGTAGTCCTTGATTTTGTCGAGGGCCATCTTCTCGCCCATGTAGGCTTTCACCTTGTCATTCCATTCAGCGTTGGCCTTGTTGTAGTCAGCCAGGGCCTGGCTGTAAGTTTCCTGGCGGGCCTTGAAAGCCTCGTCCGTTTCATTGCCTTTCTTCTCAGGTGCTTTGCCCGGATTTTTCGGCTGCTGCCCTGGCTGGTGGACATAATCCACGGTGAAGGCCCCGGAGGATTTGCCCAG
>DASWXG010000637.1:0-2972 GCA_036405615.1 Prosthecobacter sp.
TTCACCACGTTGCCGCGGCTCTTGGACATCTTCTGGCCATCCTCGCCCATGATCAGGCCCTGGTTCACCAGTTTCTGGAAGGGTTCAGGCGTGCTGACAAAGCCCAGATCAAACAGCACCTTGTGCCAGAAGCGGGCATACAGCAGGTGCAGCACGGCGTGCTCGGTGCCGCCCACATACAGGTCCACACCGCCGGGCTTGCCGCCGCCCATCCAGTACTTCTCGGCTTCTTCGCTGATGAACCGTTCGTTATTCTGGGCGTCGCAATAGCGCAGGTAGTACCAGCAGGAGCCGGCCCACTGCGGCATGGTGTTCAGCTCGCGCGTCGCGTTTTCAGAGTATTTGACCCAGTCGGTCGCTTTCGACAGCGGCGGTTCAGGTGTGCCGGTCGGCTTGAAGTCTTCCAGCGTCGGCGGCAGCAGCGGCAGTTCCGTTTCAGAAATGGAGGAGTGCTGACCGTCTTCCCAGATGATCGGGAAGGGCTCGCCCCAGTAACGCTGGCGGCTGAACAGCCAGTCGCGCAGCTTGTAGTTCACGGTGCCCTTGCCCAGGCTCTTTTCTTCCAGCCAGACAGCCATCTTCTTCCTGGCCTCGGGTGTGGCCAGACCGTTCAGGAAGCCGGAGTTCACAGCATAACCTTCATTGGCGAAACAGGCCGCAGGTTCCATTTCACAAACGGAACCGTGCTCACTTTCCATCTTCGGCGCAGCGGCCACCACTTCGCGGATCGGCAGGTGGAACTTGGTGGCAAACTCCCAGTCGCGCTCATCATGTGCAGGCACGGCCATGATGGCTCCGGTGCCGTAGCCCATCATCACATAGTCCGCGATCCAGACCGGGATCTTCTCGCCATTGACGGGATTGATGGCAAAGCCGCCGGTGAAGACGCCGGTCTTATCCTTGGCCAGTTCCGTGCGCTCCAGGTCAGACTTGGAGGCCACGCTCTTCTGGTAGGCTTCCACCGCTGCTTTTTGTTCGGCCGTGGTGATGGCCTCCACCAGCGGATGTTCGGGAGCAATCACCATGTAGGTGGCTCCAAACAGCGTGTCCGGGCGGGTGGTGAAAACGGTGATGGTCTCGCTGCTGTCTGCGACGGTGAACTTCACCTCCGCACCTTCGCTGCGGCCGATCCAGTTGCGCTGCAGCAGCTTGATGCTCTCCGGCCAGTCCAGGCCGTCCAGTTCATCAATCAGGCGCTGGGCAAAGGCGGTGATGCGCAGCATCCACTGGCGCATCGGACGGCGCTCGACAGGAAAGCCGCCCACCTCGCTCTTGCCATCCACCACTTCTTCATTGGCCAGCACCGTGCCCAGTTGCGGGCACCAGTTCACCGGAGCCTCGCTGACATAGGCCAGACGGCGGGCGTCAATCTCAGCCTTGCTCAGGCCCTTGGCTTCCAGTTCGCTGATGGGCGCAGCCTTGCCAGCCTCATTCACATAGCTGTTGTACAGCTTCAGGAAGATCCACTGCGTCCATTTAAAATAACCCGGCTCCGTGGTGTTCACCTCGCGGCTCCAGTCATAGGCAAAACCCAGGCGCTTCAGCTGGCCGCGGAAGCCTTCGATGTTGGCCTCCGTGGTCGTACGCGGATGCTGCCCGGTCTTGATGGCATACTGCTCGGCAGGCAGGCCAAAGGCGTCCCAGCCCATGGGGTGCAGGACGTTGAAGCCGTTCATTTTCTTGTAACGGCCAATGATGTCCGTGGCGGTATAACCTTCCGGATGTCCCACATGCAGGCCTGCACCGCTGGGGTAAGGGAACATGTCGAGCACGTAGTACTTCGGCTTGGAGGCATCGAAGTCCGCATCACCCGGGTTCGGGGTACGGAAAGCCTGCTTGGCGTCCCACTCGGACTGCCACTTCGGCTCAAATTCAGAAAACGGAAAGGCTTTACGCTGCTCGCTGCTCATAAGAGGGCGCGCAAGAAGCAGCACCCTGGGCAAATCGCAACCGGGGACTTTACGCCCGCCTTTTAAATCTCCCGGTTGCAAGCCGCCTGTCAGGGCCGCCTTTTCGCAATCTCCTGCGCCAGACTTCCCTCCGCCTCATCACACAGGCTGCGCAGCATTTCGGGGCTCATCCAGTCTGCCCCGCAGGCCAGGATGGTTTCACGCACCAAACCATCCGCAGACACCACCTGCATGGGGTGCTGGCCTGCATAGCGGGATGCCAGCCTCTCTAAAATCGCATCCGCCGTGGTGGTCGCCTCCGCATAGATCACCTGCAAGCCCTGCGGTTCTCTTTCCTCACTGCGCTGCCCCTGAGTGCCGTCAAACACCACCACCACCTGTTTTCCGCTCATGTCCTGAAAGGTGCGCAGACGCTTCAAAAGCGCCAGCCGCGCCAGATGCCTGCGGCTGGCGGAACGCTGGTCACGGCGCAGTTCCGGCCAGGCATGCATAACGCTGTGACCGTCTACCAGCAGGTAAGCAATGGTGGGCATGAAAAGGGAGATAAGGCAAAACGCAAACAATGGACAAAGACAGTCCACTGCAAATCAACGCAATAGCTTTAAAATCTGTCTTGCCTGTGTCGCAAAAAATTTGGCAAAATCTGTTTTCCCAACCCAGATGCGCCACCCATCTGCAACCACCGCCTGCCGGTTGCTGGTCTTCGCCCTGTTTGGGCTCCTTGGCACTGCCATTGCAGCCCAGCCGGTGATCACCATCGCCGAAGCCCGGGCACGCTTCTCACGCCGAGAGAACCAAACTCCCGTGCGAGTGCGGGGTGTCGTCACTTTCAGCAATCAGCGGCTCGGTCTCGCTTATGTCCAGGATGCCTCCGGCGGCATCGGCTTTGATCCCCGCAGCCCGCATGCTGCGGAAATCGTCCCCGGCCAGACCTTGGAAGTTGAAGGCTACCTGGGCCGCCGGCAGGGCTTAGTGCTGCTGCTGCGCGACCGCGTGGATTTTGGCCCGGCAGAGGTGGATGTCATCCCGGGAGAAAAAAAGCTCCCCCCCCCCCAGCCCATT
>DASWXG010000638.1:0-6195 GCA_036405615.1 Prosthecobacter sp.
GTCGGCATCAATGATGTCCTCATCAAGGTGCGCAAGACCGGCATCTGCGGCACCGACCTCCACATTTACAAATGGGACGCCTGGGCCCAGCGCACCATCCCGGTGCCGATGGTGGTGGGGCATGAGTTTGTCGGCGAGGTCATCCGGGTGGGCTCCAATGTGAACGACTTCCACCCGGGCGAGATTGTCAGCGCCGAAGGGCATGTGGTCTGCGGCCGCTGTCGCAACTGCCTTGCAGGCCGCCGTCACCTCTGCAAAGACACCGTCGGCATCGGGGTCAACCGCACGGGTGCCTTTGCCGAATACATCAGCGTGCCGATGACCAATGTCTGGCACCACCGCGAAGGTGTGGATGAAGAGGTGGCATCCATCTTTGATCCCTTCGGCAACGCCGTCCATACCGCGCTGGCGTTTGAATGCATGGGCGAGGACGTGCTCATCACCGGGGCAGGCCCCATCGGCATCATGGCCATTCCGGTGGTCAAACATGCCGGTGCGCGGCACGTGGTCATCACGGATGTGAACGACTACCGGCTGGATCTGGCCCGGCAGATGGGGGCCACGCTGGCGGTGAATGTGCGAACAGACAATCTGGCGGAGGTGCAGAAAAAACTCAGCATGAAGGAAGGCTTCGATGTCGGCCTGGAGATGAGCGGCAACCCCTCCGCCTTTCACAGCATGATCGAAAACATGTGCCACGGGGGAAAGATCGCCATGCTGGGCATTCCCTCCGAACCCATGGCGATCGACTGGAACAAGGTCATCTTCAACATGCTGACCATCAAAGGCATCTACGGCCGCGAGATGTACGAGACGTGGTACCAGATGAGCGTCATGCTCGAGTGCGGGCTGAACTTGAAACCCGTCATCACCCACCGCTTTCACTACACTGAATTTGAAAAAGGCTTTGCCGCCATGGAATCCGGCAACTGCGGCAAAGTGGTGTTGGATTGGGGCCGCTGAGCCCGTTTGAATGGGATTGCTCCTGCATGCTTATGAAAGACTCCCGCCTGCATTTCCCCTGGACGTTTCTGGCCTGTTGGCTGGCCCTTCCCGCCACCTCCCTCCTGGCCCATGGCCCTGGCAAACAAAACGACTTCGATGGCAAACGAGTACTGTTCATCGGCATTGACGGCTGCCGGGCCGATGCCCTGACCGAGGCGATGTCACGCGGTCTGGCCCCGCAGATGAAAGCCCTCGCGGAGAGCGGCGTCCTCAGTCACAAGATCTATGCAGGCGGGCGCAAGGACACCGCCACCCATCAGCCCACCGTCAGCGGCCCCGGCTGGAGCAGCCTGCTCACCGGTGTGTGGAAGGACAAACACCATGTGGAAAACAACCGCTTCCTGGGCGGCCGGTTCCAGGCCTATCCGCACTTTCTCCGGCGGCTGGAGGATGTGAAGCCCACAGCGTGGTCCGCCTCCTTTGCCAACTGGCCGGAAATCCACCGCTTCATTGCCGATGGATCACGCGCGGAAGGCAAAGAGTTTCTGGATGAAAAATTCACCGCCCTGCCCGATGCTGCGCTGCATGGCCGTGACTATCCGGACCTGGACATTCAGATCCGCGACCACGCTCTGGACTCATTGAGAAACCGGAACCCGGACGTCATGTTCGTCTATTTTGCTCAGGTGGATGAGTATGGTCATGGCCTCATTGATCCCCGCGCCAACTTTTCCCCGGACAGCAACCTGTATCTGCATGCCATCGGCATTGTCGATTCGCACGTGGGCGAACTGGTGCGGGCCGTCCGCGCCCGTCCCGCCTTTGCAGAGGAGGACTGGCTGATCATCCTCACCACGGACCATGGAGGCCGGGGAAACAGCCATGGCGGCGACAGCGATGTCGAACGCAACATCTGGCTGCTGGCCCATGGCGGGCATTTTGAACCGGGCGAACTTCAGCAGACAGCCTTTGGCCAGACGAAGGTGCCGCATTTCATCTTCCGGCATCTGGGCCTGCCCTCAAGCCCGGACTGGGATGTGGCCCCCTGAAGCCGGGCATTTTCACCTAACCAATCATTCTTCCAGATCATGACTGTCGGTGTTCCCAAAGAGATCAAGGAGCAGGAGAACCGCGTGGCCCTCACGCCCTCGGCGGCCTATCAACTCATCAAACGCGGCCACGACGTGCTGGTGGAAAACAATGCCGGGAACGGCGCCGGTTTTCCCGATGCCGATTATGAAACCGTGGGTGCCCGCCTCGCAGGCAGCCACGCGGAAGTTTTCCAGGAGGCGGATCTGATCGTGAAGGTCAAAGAGCCCCTCCCCTCCGAGTATCCGCTGCTGCGGCCCGGGCAGCTTCTTTTCACCTACCTGCATCTGGCCGCCAACCGGCAGCTGACCGAGGCCCTCATGGCCTCCGGAGTCACCGCCCTGGCCTATGAAACGGTGGAGGTGAACCGCCGGCTGCCGCTGCTGGAACCGATGAGCGAAATCGCCGGGCGCATGTCCGTGCTGGTGGGCGGTTACTTCCTGGCCAAACATGCAGGCGGCAGCGGCACGCTGCTGGGCGGAGTCCCCGGAGTGCTGCCAGGGCGCGTGATCGTGCTCGGAGGCGGTGTGGCGGGCATCAATGCCGCACGCATGGCCACCGGTCTGGGTGCGGATGTGACCATCCTGGAGGTGGATCTGGAACGCATGCGCTTTCTGGACATCACGCTGCACACCGCCCACACGCTCTACTCCAATGAGAGCCATCTCATGGAACTGCTGCCGCAGGTGGATCTGCTCATCGGCGCGGTGTTGGTCCCCGGTGCCCGAGCCCCCAAACTCATCAACCGGGCCATGCTGCGCCGCATGCGTCCCGGCAGCGTGCTGGTGGACATCGCTGTGGACCAGGGCGGCTGCGCAGAAACCACCCGCCCCACCACCCACCAGGATCCCATCTATGTGGAGGAGGGCGTGACCCACTATTGTGTGGCCAACATGCCCGGCGCCTATGCCCGCACCGCCACCCAGGCGCTGATCAACGTCACGCATCCCTACATCGAGCTTCTGGCCGATCACGGCCTGGAGCAGGCCTGCATCCGCCAGCCCGCCCTCCGGGGCGGCATCAACATCATGAACGGCACCCTCCACAACGCCGCCGTCGCCCAGGCCCACGGCCTGCCGTTTGAACCTGCAACATCTATTGTTAGGTCCGCAGCGAGCTGAAATCAGCCCCACTGAAACCATCATTCTATCCCCCATTATTTTGTCGTCATTCAGAAAGAAAAACCTCCTGAAACGACAGAATATTGTTTTTTAAGGTTCAATCATTCTTTTTGAAGCCATGCCGATTCTTGTCGAACAACCCATCATCGATTGCTCAGAAGATGAATTCTACGCCATCGATCAAAAGGTTCGGGGTATCGCATTTGACATTCATAACCAGTTCGGACGTTTCTTTGACGAGCAGATTTATCAAACGGAACTGGCCGCCAGATGCACACAGGCGGGACTGCATGCAGCAGCCGAGGTCAAGATCAGCGTCACTCACGGAACTTTCGAAAAGGAATACTTCCTGGATCTCCTCATCAATAACAAGGTCATCGTAGAACTGAAAACATCTGCGCAAATTACGGCCGCGCATCGGGCACAAACCCTCAACTACCTTTTGCTATGCAATCTCCAGCACGGCAGTTTGCTGAACTTCAGACCAAGCCGGGTGAAACACAAGTTTGTATCATGCAGACAAACGTCTGAGTGTCGCAAGAATGCAGTCATCCGCGCAGATCACGGCTGCTCCCGGATCCCACAAACAGAACTGCTGGCAACTTGGCTCCGTGAGTTAATAAGCGATTGGGGTGCGGGACTAGACGCCCAGCTGTACCGGGATGCCATCAGTCACCTTTTAGGAGGGAATGATGCTATCTTCCGCCCCATTCCCGTCCTGTCAGCCGGCAAAATCATCGGCACACAAAAAATGCACATGCTGACCGACACCTGCTCCTTTGCCTTAACTTCTGTCAGTAAAGACGTCCAAAACATGGAGAAGCATTTTTATAAGGTGCTGCACAGCAGCAACCTCGAAGGAATGGTTTGGATCAATCTCCACCGGCAACACATCAGCATACGGTTCCTCGGGAACCCGTTGCAAGCCCATGCTGATACGCATTTTAAAGCCCCCGAACACACTTTCTCATGAAAGCCTACTCAGCATTTCAAACCCACCTCACCGGGCAGCTGGAAGCCGCACGGGAGGCGGGCACGTACAAACGGGAGCGCACGCTCACCACGCCTCAGGGCACCGTGGTCCGGGCCAACGGCGGCAGCGCCGTCATCAACCTCTGCGCCAACAACTACCTCGGCCTGGCCCAGCACCCCAAAATCCGGCAGGCGGCGCATGAGGCGCTGGAGCACTGGGGCTACGGCCTGGCCAGCGTGCGTTTCATCTGCGGCACCCAGGGTATCCACAAGGAGCTGGAGTCCAGGCTGACCGGTTTCCTGGGCACGGAAGACACCCTGCTTTACAGCTCCTGCTTTGATGCCAACGGCGGATTGTTTGAAACCTTGTTAGGCCCGGAGGACGCGGTGATCAGTGACGAGCTGAACCACGCCTCCATCATTGACGGCATCCGCCTGTGCAAAGCCCAGCGCCACCGTTACCGCAACAACGACATGGCGGACCTGGAAGCCCGCCTGCGGGAAGCAGACACCCAGGGAGCGCGTTTCAAACTCATCGTCACCGACGGTGTCTTCTCCATGGACGGCTACATCGCCAATCTGAAAGGCATCTGCGACCTGGCGGACCGGTATCATTCCCTCGTCATGGTGGATGACTCCCACGCCGTCGGGTTCATGGGCAAGACCGGACGCGGAACCCACGAGCACTGCGACGTCATGGGCCGGGTGGACATCCTCACCGGCACGCTGGGCAAGGCGCTGGGTGGTGCCAGCGGCGGCTACACCAGCGGGAGGAAAGAGATCATCGAATGGCTGCGCCAGCGGTCCCGGCCCTACCTGTTTTCAAACACCCTGGCACCCGCCATCGCCGGTGCCTCGGTGACCGCCCTGGACCTGCTACAGCAGTCCACCCAGTTGAGAGACAGGCTGGAGAGCAACACACGGTTTTTCCGGCAGGGCCTGACAGAGGCGGGTTTTCAACTGCTTCCGGGCGAGCATCCCATCGTCCCCATCATGCTGGGAGATGCAGCCCTGGCCGCGCGCTTTGCAGAGGCCATGCTTCGCCAGGGCGTGTACGTCATCGGATTCAGCTACCCGGTAGTGCCTCAGGGCAAAGCGCGCATCCGCACCCAGATCAGCGCCGCCCACACCGAGGACGAACTGGAAAGAGCTATCCGGGCCTTCGCCTCCGTGAAGGAGGAGCTGGGGGTTTAGAGAGGCTGTCGGGCAGGCAGTACAGGCGCAGGGAGTGAGGCCATCCTGGCCTCATCACCTCACAACCTCGTTCGCGGCAACCACTGCCGAAACTCAGCCCTCTTCCAGCTTGCCCTGTTTCAGGATCCAGCGGCGGTCGCCGCGTTTGGCCATCTGCTGGTCATGCGTCACCACCACGAGGGTCTTGCGGGATTCGTCCACCACGCTGATCAGCATGTCCATGACCCCGCTGCCAGTGCTGGCATCCAGGTTGCCCGTGGGTTCGTCCGCATACAGAATGCCGGGATCGTTGATCAGCGCGCGGGCAATGGCCACGCGCTGCTGCTCGCCCCCGGAAAGCTCGGTGGGCAGGTGGTCAATACGGGCCGTGAGGCCCACGCGGTCCAGCAGTTCCCGGGCGCGCGCCTCGGCCTTCCGGCCACCGATCATCGCGGGGAGCAGCACATTCTCCAGGGCCGTCAGTTCCGGCAGGAGGAAGTAGTGCTGAAAGACAAATCCCATGGTCTGGTTGCGCATCTTGGCCCGCGCTTTGGAACTGCCATAATAAAGCGACTGCCCGTGCACCATCACATCTCCCCGGGTGGGCCGCTCCAGGCCGCCCAGGACATACAGCAGGGTGGTCTTCCCGGCTCCGGACTGCCCGCACAGGAACACTTTCTCCCCCGCCGCCACCTGCAGATCCACGCCTTGCAGCACAGGCAGCTGGTGATCGCCCAGCGTGTAGGTACGGTGGACATCCTGGGCGATCAGTGGGACGGCGCTGGCGGGGGCGTTCATGCGGGTGCTATTGGGGCATCCGATGCCGCATTTGTCATTCTGATTCTTCAGGGAAACACCCTAGCCGTTCGGCCCCACATCCCGGGGGCGGATCATC
>DASWXG010000639.1:0-7628 GCA_036405615.1 Prosthecobacter sp.
AGTGGAACGGGCCGTGGAACAGGCTTCCAAGGCAGGCCGGACACCGCTGGTTGTCTCCGAAGGCAGCCGTGTGCTCGGCGTGGTGGAACTGAAGGATGTGGTCAAGGGCGGCATCAAAGAGCGTTTTGCCCAATTGCGCAAAATGGGCATCCGCACCGTCATGATCACGGGTGACAATCCCATGACCGCCGCCGCCATTGCCGCAGAAGCCGGCGTGGATGACTTCATGGCCCAGGCCACCCCCGAGGACAAGCTGCGCCGCATCCGTGAAGAACAGGCCGCTGGCCACCTCGTGGCAATGACAGGCGACGGCACCAATGACGCGCCCGCCCTGGCCCAGGCAGACGTAGGCGTTGCCATGAACACGGGAACCCAGGCCGCGCGTGAAGCCGGGAACATGGTGGACCTGGACAGCAACCCGACGAAGCTCATCGAAATCGTCGAAATCGGCAAACAGCTGCTGATGACACGCGGCAGTCTCACCACCTTCAGCATCGCCAACGACGTCGCGAAGTATTTTGCCATCATCCCCGCCATGATCATGGCTACCTTCCCCGCCGTGGCACCGCTCAACATCATGGGGCTTTCCAGCCCGCAGAGCGCCATTCTCAGCGCCGTCATTTTCAATGCGCTGATCATCATCGCCCTGATACCTCTGGCGCTCAAAGGCGTGGCCTACCGGCCCATGGGAGCAGCCGCAGTGCTGCAGCGGAATCTTCTCATCTACGGGTTTGGCGGCCTGCTGGTGCCCTTCGCAGGCATCAAAGCCATCGACCTCCTCATCACCACCCTTCACCTCGCCTGATCGTCATGAAAAATCTGCTTCAAGAAATCCGCCCCGCCCTGGTCTCCACCATCATCCTCGCCAGCATCACCTGTGCAGCCTATCCCCTGGCCGTCACAGGCATCGGCCAGACTCTTTTTCCCAACCAGGCTTCCGGCAGCCTCCTGCACGACCGTGACGGGAAGGTCATCGGCTCCAGCCTGATCGGGCAAAACTTCACCGCTGACCGCTATTTTCACCCGCGCCCGAGTGTAGCCGGAAGCGGTTATGATGCCAGCAGCTCTGGCGGCAGCAACCTGGGCCCAACTTCCCAAAAGCTTCACGACCAGATCCAGGAACGTATTGCCGCCTACCGTAAAACCAACGGCGTGCCAGATGACGTCCCGGTGCCTGCAGATGCGGTCACAGCCTCGGCTTCGGGGCTTGACCCTCACATCAGCCCGGCCAATGCCCGTCTGCAGGCAGACAGGGTCGCACGGGCGAGGAACTTCCCGGTCAATCAGGTCACAGACCTCCTCGCAAGCCTGGTCGAACCGCCAGATCTGGGATTCCTGGGCGAAGCCCGGATAAATGTGCTCCGGCTCAATCTGGCGCTCGACTCCCTGCCCTCCTCTGCACCACAGTAAACCCGTCACGTCCATGCTTGAAGACCCGACTCGCCCCAACCCGGATGCACTTCTGGCAGAAGCGCGCCGGGAAGAAGCCCGCCACAGCACCGGGCATCTCCATGTCTTCCTGGGCATGTGCCCCGGTGTGGGCAAAACCTACGCCATGCTGCAGGCCGCCAGACAGCGGCAAAAAGAGGGCACCGAAGTGCTTGTCGGAGTGGTGGAAACCCACGGACGGCACGAAACAGCCGCACTTCTGGAAGGCATGGATCTTTTGCCACGCAAACCGTTAGGCCACCGCAGCCTGGCCATTTCGGAATTTGACGTGGATGAAGCCCTGCGCCGGAGGCCGCAGCTGATCCTGGTGGACGAACTCGCCCATACCAACGCCCCTGGTTCCCGCCATGCCAAGCGCTACCAGGACGTGCTGGAACTCCTCGATGCAGGCCTGGACGTCTATACTACCTTGAATGTCCAGCACATCGAGAGCCAGGTGGACATCGTCCAGCAAGTCAGCGGCATCGCCGTGCAGGAGCGGGTGCCAGATTCCCTTCTCGACCGCGCCCAGGAAATCCAGCTCATTGACCTCAGCCCGGACAAGCTGCTGCAACGCATGGCAGAAGGTAAGGTTTATCTGGGCGAACGCGCTGACCATGCGGTGTCAAACTTCTTCAAGGAAACCACGCTGACGGCCCTGCGTGAACTGGCCCTGCGGTTCACGGCCGAGAGAGTGGACCGGGACCTGGATGACCTCCGGCGCACCCGCCGGGTCACCGGCACCTGGAAAACGAACGCCCGGCTGCTGGTGGGAGTAGGACCGAGCCCTTATGCCGAAAGCCTCATCCGCTGGACCCGGCGGGCCGCAGCCCGGCTGGACGGCACCTGGATCGTCGCCTGGGTGGAAAAATCTTCTCCGCTGTCCGCCGCCGAACAAGAAGTGCTGACACGCGCCCTGGCGCTTGCCAGGAGGCTGGGAGGCGAGGTGGTGACACTGACCGGAGACAACATCGCCGCAGCGCTGCTGCAACTCGCCCAGGAGAGGAATGTTTCCCAGATTGTGGTGGGCAAACCGGAACATCGCGGCCTCAGCGGCACCCTGGCGGACCGCATCATCGCAGACAGCGGCGACATCGACGTCTGCGTGGTCCGCCCGGTGGCAGGACGCACCCCTGCAAATCCGGCTGGCGGCTCATCCCACGGTCCCCTGACGGCCTCAGAGGTCGGCGAGTATGGGTGGGCTCTTGCGCTTACCTTTGTTCTCACCAGCGGCTGCTGGGCCCTGCTGCCTCATACCGGCTATACTTTTTCCGCCCTGGTCCTTCTGCTCGGCGTCCTGCTGGCCGGCATGCGTCTCAGCCGCGGCCCCGTTCTCGCCATGGCCACGGCCAGCGCCCTGGCCTGGAACTACTTTTTCATCCCGCCCCAGTTCACCCTCCACATTGATCAGGCTGAAGATCTTCTGATGTTCGGACTCTTCTTCATCGTGGCGTTCAGCATGGGCCACCTTACCAGCAGGCTAAGGCAGCGGGAGATCGCCGAACGCCGCCGCCAGCGCCAGACGGCCGCCTTGCTGCGCGTCACCCAGAGCGCGGCTCTCTCTGCGGAATCCGCCAAAGGACTTCAGGAAGCCTTGCGTGTCATTTCAGACCTGCTCCATGGCGAGGTAATCTTGCTTCTCCGCCAGAACGATCACACCCTGGCCCCGGCAGCCCACCCGGCCAGTTCCTTCGCCCCGCCCCCAAAAGAACGAGGTGTCGCCGTGTGGAGCTTTGATCACAAACAAACGGCAGGCCGGTTTACCGATACGCTGCCGGAATCCGAGGCCACCTGGTTTCCGCTGCAGACCGCCACCTCCACCATGGGGGTTTTGGGGCTGCGGCTCAGCCGCGACGCACGGCTGGACTTTCAGGCGCGCCAGACGGTTGAAGCCCTCGTCCTTCAGCTGGCCCTCGTCCTCGAAAAAGAACACTTTGTGCAGGCGGCCAGCCGGGCAGAAATGCTGGAGCAATCTGAAAAATTGCGCCAGACCCTTCTCGACAGCGTGTCCCACGAGTTGAAAACCCCGCTCGCCGTCATCAAGGCCTCTCTGGAAGGAATCTCTGGCACCCAGCTTCCAGCCCCGGCGGACAGCTACACGCATGAAATCGCCACGGCCACCGAGCGCCTGCAAAGGGTGGTGGACCACCTCCTGCACATGACCCGGATCGAAGCATCCGTCATGCAGCCGGAGATGGACTGGCATGACCTGCGTGACATCCTTGAAGCCACCCGCACGGCCGTGGGGAAATCCCTGCATCAGCATCCCCTCACGCTCTTCCTGCCGGACAATCCTTCCCTGGTCAGGCTGGACGCCTCTCTCACCACACAAGCCCTGGCCAATGTGCTGCACAATGCGGCGGTCTATGCACCCGCCGGAACACCTGTGGAAATCCACGCCTCTTTTTCCAGCCATGGCCTGCGCATCCGGGTGCGCGACCACGGGCCAGGCTTCCCGGGTGAAAGCGCTCTGCGGGTGTTTGAAAAGTTCTACCGGGCACCTGGCACGCCTGCGGGTGGCACCGGACTCGGGCTTGCCATTGCCCGCGGTTTCATGAAAGCTCAGGGAGGAGAGATCATGGCCCAGAACCACCCTGACGGTGGTGCGGAAGTGATCCTCGAAATGCCCCAGCCTTCCGGCCATGACCTGCCTGATCATTGATGATGAAATCCAAATCCGGCGTCTTTTGCGTCTGGCGCTGGAATCTCGCGGACACCGCGTGCTGGAGGCGGAAAGCGGCCAGACCGGGCTCCAAGAAGCCGCCTTTCACAAACCGGATGTCATTCTGCTCGATCTGGGACTCCCCGATCTCGACGGCCTGGAGGTGCTAAAGCGTCTGCGTGAATGGAGCCGTGTGCCGGTTCTGATCCTCAGCGTCCGCGACCAAGAATCCATCAAAGTCACGGCGTTGGAAAGCGGTGCCGACGACTACGTCACCAAACCCTTCAGCACTGCGGAACTTCTGGCGCGGCTCAGTGCCATCAGCCGCCGGCATCACAGCGAAGATGAAACGGAAATCCAGGTCGGCCCGTTGACGCTGGACCTTCCCTCGCGCGCAGCCAGTCTGAACGGTCAGGAACTCCGCCTGACCCCCACTGAGTTCGAGTTGCTCAAAGCCCTGGCCAGCCATGCCGGCAAAATCATCACCCAATCCCATCTTTTGAAGACCGTCTGGCCCGGGCATCACACAGACCAGACAGCTTCCCTCCGGGTACACGTCAACCATCTCCGCAACAAACTGATGCCGATGGAGATCCGCAACGAGCCAGGCATTGGCTACCGCCTGCTTGCGGTTTGAGCAGACTCAAGGCCGCTCAAGGCTGACGCCACGTCACGCGGAAAAAGGTTCGTTTAGAGGAGAGCAAAATCGGGAAACTGCGGTTCACCCGGGATTGCGGAAACATGTAGCTGTTTTCACTGCCGGACAGCACGGTCCAGTTGATCAGATCCGTACTCAGCTCCACCTGGGCCATCACGTTGGCCGGCTGGCTGAAGTTGATTTGCAAGCGGTCACTGCCAAGAGAGCGGCCATAGGACCAGCGGCTTTGGGGATCCTTGGGATCCATCTCCAGCATCCGCTCCTCTTCATTGGTCAGGCCATCGCCATCCGCATCCGCAGAAGGCTGGGACTCAGGAGTCGAAGTGGAACCAAACTTTTCCTCCAGCCACTGGGCCAGAGATTGATAGTTCGCGAGGGACTCGATCCACGCCGTCATCAGCGTTTCACCGGCCGTATCCCGTCGGTTGGTGGCAATGGGAGGCATCCTTGCCATGTCTTCTGCCGTCCCTTCGATGCGCCGTAGCAGCATGGAATGCTCCGCATCTCCCGGGGCCACAACACGGTTGGAGGGATCATTGCCTTGGTTCACAAGAGTGCCGTCGATGATCTCGGTCAAAGCCGTCGGAGTGGTGTAACGTGCGTCCCACAACCCCTGTGCACCGCCGCCGGGCTGATGGCACGAAGAGCAGTTCACCGCCAGATAAGACCTCACCCTCCATTCCAAAGACTGGTCTTCGGCAACGGACAGCTTCGGCAGGCGCTGGCTCCTCCCCACCTGAGCGCCTGTGAGGTACCCAGCCAGCGTCAAGGCATCAATCTGATTCTGAGGGCTTCCCGGCGGCACCATGATGTGATTCCGGTTGAGCTGGGCCGTGTGAAAGCTCAAGGCATAACCTGCCGCAGCGGTGTGGCAGCTCAGACATTCCCCCCGGGAGGGGTAACGCCACTGCTGGTTGATCGGGCTGCCCGGAACCGTTTCTTGCAACCCGGCTTCCGGCACCAGTTCCGCATCGCTGTGGTCCGTACGCCACTTATAAGTTAGGCCGTAGACGCCATCTGCAGTCTTCACCAGCAAGCGTGTCTCCAGCCGCCGGGTGACACCGCTTACCAGAATGTCAAAATGCTTCACCCAGACCGTTCCTGCGGAAAACGCCCAGTTCTCCGTCTCGCTGAAGGTCATGGCACCTGTGCCAGGCTTGGTTCCAAACCAGCGCTTTTTGTTAGCGCCATCGCTCCAGAAACTGACATTGGGTTCATAGGGCACCATCCCTGGGCTGGGATCGAGGGTCTCCAGATTGCTGAAAACCCCTGTCTGAGAGAGAAGCGGCGGAGCAGCATCCAGCGGTGTATTCGCCGGCAAATTCACAGCGCTGGCGGGAATGCGCGTGAGCTGTGCATGTGCACTGTCAGTGCCCGCAAACGTGAGAACCAGCACGACCAGCAACAGATGAAAAACACAGGATGCAGACATGATGGATGAGCGGAACTCCGTCGGAAGGTTAAGCGTTTTACCACCATGCGCTTACCGACGGAAGACCGTTTTTCGGCTCATTCCTGACCTCGTCGAATGACGAAGTTTTTCTCTCTCTCCACCCATTCAGTCGGCCGCGGCTTTGTTCTTTTTGCCTTTGCCTTTTTTCTTGCCCCCGCCTTTGCCGCTGGAGTTGCTCTTGTTTCCTGAAATCGAAGGCACTTCGTTGTCCGGGGCAGGCAGTGCCGCCGCCAGCCTTGTCTTGGTTTCTGCCAGGCTCTTGTCTCCGGCCAGGTTGGTCCACTCGTAGGGATCCTTGGCGTGGTCGTACAATTCCTCGCTGCCGTCTGCATAGCGGATGTACCGCCACTGCGCATCCCTCACGGCATGGTTTCCACGGCCGTGGCTGCACACGGCCACATGATCCCAAGATGCCGCAGGATCTTTGAGCAGCGGCAGCAGGCTGGGTCCCTTCACATGCTCCGGGGTGGGCAGGCCGGTCAGTTCGCACAGCGTGGGGTAGATGCTCAGGTAGTCCACCGCTGCTTTTGAAACGCTGCCGGCCTTGGTCACGCCAGGGGCCACCACGGCACAGGAGGTACGGGTGGTTTCCTCCCACAGGGCAAACTTGCGCCAGTGCTCCTTTTCGCCGAGCGCCCAGCCATGGTCTGTCCACCAGACAATGATGGTTTTATCTTTCCTCGGACTGGCATCGAGCCCATCCAGCAAGCGGCCCACCTGGTCATCCAGGAATGAGATGGTGGCCAGATAGGCCTGAACGGCTTTCTTCCACTGGTCTCCTTTGACCACTGCGGCATGGTCCCCCTCAGGCCCGGCCATTTTGACTCCCGCTTTGGGGATGTCCGCAAGATCTCCTTCCTTGGTCACCGGCAGCTGGATGCCTTCGAGAGGAAAGCGGTCAAAATACTCCTGCGGCACATACCAGGGCAGATGCGGTTTCACATAACCCACGGCCAGGAAAAGGGGCTTGTCGGCAGGCGCTTTTTGCAGCTGGTCGATGGCCCAGGTAGTCAGCTTGTAGTCTCCCATATCCTGCGGTTTGCCGTCCACGGCACCCCAGTCAAAGTGGCCGCGGCCCAAACCGTTGCGATTCGCGTCATGGTCATTGATCGAGGGAAACAATCCTTCCCAGCGGGTCCAGGTATCTTCGCGCCCCTCCGCATTGATGTTGTGATAAATCTTTCCCCCGCCCTGGGTGTTGTAGCCATTGGCCAGGAAGTGCCGGTTGAGGGTCAGCGTATTTTTCAGCACCCCGGCAGCCGGGTCGCCATTGGTGTAAATGCCCGTCTGCCACGGACGCAGACCGCTCATCAGAGCTGCACGGGAGGGGTTGCAGGCAGGTGCTGCACAGTGCGTGTTGGTGAAGGCCGTCCCCCTGGCCACAAGCCGGTCAATGTTCGGAGTCTTTGCCTGAGGATGCCCGCCCA
>DASWXG010000640.1:0-8898 GCA_036405615.1 Prosthecobacter sp.
ATCCGCCTCAGCGCCCTGCCGGACCGGGTTTTTGAAAGCAAGCTGGCCCACATTGCCACCCAGGCTGATGAGGCGACGGGAACCATTGAAGCAGCTTTCCATGTGGCCAATCCCGACAAGGCGCTGGTACCCGGGATGAAGGCCGAGTTCAGCATAGTGGTGAGCACACGTGACAATGTGCTTTCCGTGCCGCGAGCCGCAGTCCAGGGCGACGCGGCAGACCGCTTCGTTTACATCAAGGACTACGATCTCAAGAACGCCTTTGTCAAAACACCGGTGGTTCTGGGGGCCCAGAATGACCAGGCCATTGAGGTCACCAGCGGCCTCTTTCCTGGGGACGAGGTGGTGGTGCGCGGGGCCTACTCCCTGGCCTTTGCGGGCAAAGGCAGCGTCTCGCTCAAGGAGGCCATGGACGCTGCACACGGGCATCCGCACAATGAGGACGGCACCGAAATGACGAAGGAACAGATCGCCGCAGCAGAGGGCGGCGGGCATGGCCACGATCATGGAGAAGACGGCCATGGCGGGTCTGCAGGAAACCGCTGGAACACCCTCACCACGTTCTTTGCAGGCAGCAGCGGATTTCTCCTCCTGCTGCTGATCCTCACCTGGGTGATGAACCGGAAAAACGCGACGGCCTGACACCATGTTAAACCGACTCATTCGCTTTTCCCTGCATCACAGGCCGATCATTCTTATGACGGCCTTGCTGGTGTTGCTGTTCGGGTTTCAGACGCTCACACAGCTGCCGGTGGAGGTGCTGCCGGACATGACCAAACCCACGGTCACCATTCTGACGGAATCTCCGGGGCTTGCCCCGGAGGAAGTGGAGGCGCTGGTGACACAGCCGATCGAGAGCGCCATCCAGGGGGTGGGTGGTCTGGACAGGCTGAGGTCCAACTCAGACGTCGGCTTGTCCCTTGTGTTTGCCGAGTTTGCCTGGGGCACGGACATCTACCGCGCACGGCAGCTGGTGCAGGAACGCATGCAGGCCGTGCTGGCCAGTCTGCCAGAGGGTGCCAAGCCGGGGATGACTCCAGTCTCTTCCCTCATGGGTGAGATCTTGCTGGTCGGTTTGCGCAGCACGGATGGCAAGGTTCTTCCGCCCGACCTGCGTGTGCTGGCAGACTGGACCGTCAAACGGCGTCTGCAGAGCATCAACGGCGTGGCGGAGGTGCTCACCATTGGCGGCGGGGTGAAACAGATCCAGGTGCAGCCGGACCCCTACCGGCTTTCAGCCTTTGGCGTCACGTTCGAGGAGGTGGAGACGGCGGTTTCACGCGCCTCGGGCAATGCCACCAGCGGTTATCTCCAGGCCGGGCCGCGTGAGATCATGGTGCGCAATCTGGGCATGACGACCAAGCTCGAAGACATCGCCCAGACTGTGGTTAAAATGGTGGACCACCGGCCCGTGCTGATCAGCGATGTGGCCGAGGTTCGCGATGCCATCCAGACCATGCGCGGCGATGCCAGTGTGAACGGCACCATGGGGGTCATCCTCAGCATCGACAAAGCACCGGGCTTTGACACGTTGAAGATCTCGGCCCAGATCGAACGGGCGCTGGAGGAGCTCAAGCCAGGCCTGCCTGAGGGCGTGACTGCGGAGATCATGTTTCGCCAGGGAGATTTCATTGAGCATGCCATTGGCAACCTGACGGAGGCCATTCGTGACGGTGCGATCATGGTCACGGTCATTCTGTTCCTGTTCCTGCTCAATCTTCGCACCACTGCCATCACGCTGACGGCGATGCCCCTGTCCTTTGCTGTGACGATTCTCACCTTCAAAGCCTTCGGGGTCAGTGTCAATTCCATGACGCTCGGCGGTCTTGCGGTGGCCATTGGCATGGTGGTGGATGATGCGATTGTGGACGTGGAGAACGTCTGGCGGCGTCTCAAGGAAAATGCCTCCAGCGGTGCGCCCAAACCCAAACTCGAAGTCATTGCCCAGGCTTCTGGCGAGGTGCGAAATTCCATCCTCTACGCCACGGTTTTGATCATCCTTGTCTTCCTTCCTCTGTTAGGTCTGGAGGGAGTGGAGGGACGCCTGTTTACGCCCATCGCCATCGCCACCATCACCAGCATGGCGGCTTCCTTTGTGGTCAGTCTCACCGTGATTCCCGTCTTGTGCTCACTGCTGCTGAAGATCAAACCGGCTTCTGAAAAGGACAGGGAAGGGGGACATCATGACGGCCTGCTGGTCCGGCTGATGAAGTCGGCGGTACGGCATACCTTCCTGCGGGTGTCACTGTCTGCTCCGGTTCTGGTCATCGCCTTTGCCGGCATGCTGCTCATCGCCTCGCTCATGCTGTACCCCATCATGGGCAAGGAGTTCCTGCCTTCCTTCAATGAAGGCAGCGCCACCATCTCGCTGGCCAACAATCCCGGCACATCCCTGACGCAGTCCAATGAAATTGGTGAAGTGGCTGTGCGCATTCTGCAAAGCATCAAGGAGGTCAAGAGTGTCGGACGCCGTGCCGGACGCGCGGAGAAGGATGATCATGTGCTGCCGGTAAGTCTGAATGAATTTGACGTCGAATTTCATTCCGGTGGCCGTCCCCGTGAAGAGGTCTTTACCGAGATCCGGACCAAGCTGAAAGAAATTCCGGGAACGTTCCTGAACGTCGGCCAGCCCATCGGTCACCGGCTGTCGCACATGCTCAGCGGTGTGTCGGCGAAGATCGCCGTCAAGATCTTCGGGCCGGATCTGGATGTGTTGAGGCAAAAGGGCGAGCAGGTGCGGGATCTCGGGCGGAGCATCCCGGGCCTGACGGATGTAAACGTGGAGGCCCAGGTGCCCATCCCCCAGATCAAGATCGAGGTGAACCGGGAACGCGCTGTGGCTTACGGTGTCCAGCCAGGTACGCTCAACGAGCAAGTCTCCACACTGCTGGGTGGGAAAACCCTGGCCGAACTCCGGGAAGGGCAACGCACCGTGGATCTGGTGCTGCGCCTGCCGGAGAAATGGCGGGACTCGACGGAGAAGCTTGGTGACCTTCTGATTGAAACGGATCGTGGGGAGCGCATTCCCCTGCGGCTGGTTGCCGACATCCGGGAAGGGAAGGGGCCGAATGTGATCAACCGCGAGAACACTCAGCGCCGCATTGTCATCAGCGCGAACACGGGCGAGCGGGACCTGGAGTCCCTTGTGTCCCGGTGGGAAGCTGCCGTCCGGGAAAAAGTCAGCCTGCCTGAAGGTTACTTTCTCCGCTTTGAGGGCGAGTTTCAGGCCCAGCAGGCCGCAGCGCAGAAGATCGCCTTTTACTTCAGCCTCGTTCTCGCCGTCGTCACGCTGCTGCTCTACAGCTATTTCCGCAGCCTCTCGCTCGCGTTGCAGGTCATGCTGAACATTCCGCTCGCCCTCATGGGCGGCCTGGTGCTCACCTGGCTGCTGGTGGGTAACATCAGCATCGCCACCATCGTCGGTTTCATCGCGGTCGGCGGTGTGGCGGCGCGCAACGGCATCATGATGATCAGCCACTACCTCCACCTCATGTCGCATGAAGGTGAAGGCTTCACCCGGGACATGATTGTGCGCGGTACCCTCGAACGTCTGGTGCCGGTGCTGATGACGGCGCTCAGCGCAGGCATCGCCCTCATTCCTCTCCTGCTCGCAGCCCACGAGCCTGGAAAGGAGATCCTGCATCCCGTGGCGGTTGTCATCGTCGGCGGCCTGGTCAGCAGCACGCTGCTGGACCTCATGGTCACCCCGGCCGTCTTCTGCCTTTTTGGCCGCAAGGCCGCTGAATTTGCTGTGCGGAACCAGGCACCCGCAGCTCACTGAACCACAGAACAAAACAAACGCCTGAATAACCCTCTGCTTCATTCCATCCAAAACCACATCCAACCCATGAAAACCAAACTGCTCGCATTGACCTCCCTGTTTCTCGTCGCCACCACCAGCCTGCTCCTTGCCCATGGCGGCGTGGAGCTGGGGCCTAACAAAGGCCGCATTCTAGAGTTCAGCAAAAACGAAACCATGCACGGCGAGGTGACTGTCAAGGATGGCAAGTTCCACATCGCCGTACTGGACAAGGACATGAAGCCCGTGACCCTGGACAAGCAGACCCTGGTGGCCCTGACTGGCGACCGCGACAAGCCCACGAAGCTGGAAGTGGCCAAAGATGCCAAGGGCTTCACCGTGCCCCTCGTGAAAGAGGGCCAGTGGCTCATCGTCCAGTACAAGGAAACCGCTGACAGCAAGGCTGTCACCGCCCGCATGCATTACGAAACCGAACTCTGCGAATGCAACAAGCCAGAGTGGCTGTGCGAGTGCAAAGAGGAAAAGTAAAACAATTGGTTAGTCCGCCCTGCGGGATGCAGCCTGCCCTCGCTATGAATGGCGGCGGCAGGCTGTTTTGTCTCTTTCACATTCCCAACCAGCGGAGGTCCAGGCTGGCCCCCGCAGGCAGGTCATTGACGGTGATGGTTCCGGTGGAGCGGCTTTCCAGCAAAGCGTGTCGTTTCCCCGCGTCAGCCTTTAGCGAAAGCCAGATGACCGGCAGGCTGCTGTCTTCCGGCACCAGCATCAGTACGGGACCTGCCTTGAGCTCCTTTACCAGGCTGTGCGAGTCATCCACAATCACCCTTAGCGGGCTCCAGCGATGCTCTCGGGTCCAGCGGATCAGCGCTGCCGCAGTTTCCTTGGCGCCGCTGGTGTCTGCGGCCGACAGCTTGTGACGGTGCTGCAACCGCAGCTCCCCCTTGCCAGCAAGAACCAGTTGTTGCCAGCCGGTAGCCTGGGCTTGAACGCTGAAGACTCCGAGGAGGGTCAGCAGCGCCACCAGTGGCTGCAAGAGCACCCGGAGGCAGATGGAGGCCGCATGCATAATCAAATGAATACCGGGTTTGTTGCGGGCCGTGAGGAAACACGGCCCGAAGAGTGAACGTCAGCAACGGACAAATGTATCAGGGCGCGGGCAGCATGCCCGGCAGCATCTGGAAGTCATCCAGAAGGATGGCGGAGTCATAGATGCTGTCGCCGACATCCGTGCAACCAAAGCGGAGCACGATGGTCTTGCCCGAGTAGTTGTGGAGATTGAGGGTGTCGAGCCGCCAGCCGGTCTTGTAAACACCGCCACGGTCAAACCCGACATCCGCAGGCACCACCTGCCCGGCCAGACCGTCAATGGCTTTGTAAAAATGGGTAGTGAAGGGGCCGGTGACACCCGTGTTGGGGTCCACCACCGCAATGCTCACACTGAAGGCGTCTTGATATTGGCTGCCCACATACTCCAGCCACTCTTCGGAATAGAAGCTCCAGCGGAAGCTGAGCACTGCGCCTGCATCCGGCACGCAGAACCGCTGCTGGATGCTGCCGGAACTGGTGGTGTAGCCCAGGCCTGTGGAGATGATGCCCATGAACTTGCCTTCTTTCGGCCGCTCAATGCCCAGACCCGTGATCACACGGCCGTCTCCAGCCACCTGCCAGGGGGCCACGATGCCGTCTTCAAAACCGCGATTGGCAAGGTCGGAGTTCGGGAACTTCAGGTCAGTGGCTCCCATGTAAACGAAGGCTGCGGGATCCGTATCGGCATCGTTGGCTCCATATTTGCCCACAGCCGACTGGGCCGCTTGCAGGAAGGTCTTGTCTTCATACATACGGTCGATGACCTCCTGCAGGGTGTTCTGGCAGTAGCTGCAACTGACGTAGTCCGTGTAGCCGATCACGGCCCCGGCGCCCTTGGAAAGGAACACGCTCATGAGGGAGCCGTTGTACCCAGTGCGGCAGGCTGCCAGGGAAACCAGGCTGTTGGGCAGCGGCTGCAAGTAGTCTTTGAAGAACTTCGGCAGCATCACCAGCAGGCCGCCGGGGCCGATGGCAAGGCGCTTCTGGTTGAGGTCATCTTCATGAATGCCCTTCACATACTTGCCGTCCACCTTGGGAAGCTTGATGCCGCTGTAGATGCCGACAATGGAGAGGTTGCCTTTGAGGAAGTCGTTGGGGCCCCACTCGTCTTCCCACAAGGTCAGCAGGCCGTTGTAGAGGTTGTCGCCGTGGGTGCAGATATGCACATAGCCAAAGTTCGACAGGTTCTTGAAGTCGGACAAAGACACGGTGACAGCCCCGTTGTTGATAGCCTCTTTCTCGGCATAAAGACCGCAGGTCTTGTGGTTCTTGATGGTGGGCCACGGCTTGTAGTAGTCGTCCCCGTTGCCAAAACTGCTGCCGTTCGGGTTGTTGAGGAACGGGCTGATGAGCACGGCCCGGTCGCTGAGGATACGGTTCTCCTCTGTGGCGGCGGGCGGGGCCACCAGTTCGCCATTCAAAGTCATTGTCACGCTGTCCTGCGTTTTGGGGAACAGGGTCTCCCAGTCTGCCGGCCGGTAGAAAGGTGTCTGCGCAGGCGCGGCGGCAATCTGCGGGTCCAATACCGGGGCGGGAGCACCCCGGTTGTTGCCCGCATCCACCACGGCACCGGCACGCTGGTTCTCATAAGTGGTGTGGTAGAAGCCGAGAATGCCGTCGTCGGTGATCCACCAGACACCGCCTTCTTCCGTGGTGCCTGCTGCACCAATGTCTGGATCTGCACTGAGCAGGGCTGCGACGATCTCGGCGGCCTCCTGCGGCGTCTTACCTCCGGTGATCTGCGCTTCAAACTGCTGGGCCGCTTCATCGGCCAGTTCGCCTGCGGTGTTCACCTGGTCATCCGTGAGCACCGGCGGTGCCCACACTTCCTTGGTTTCGGAATAATAGGTTAGGGCTACGGGTTTCACCACGCCCGCCCGGTAGTAGAGGTAACCGGAGGTGTTGGCTGTGATCGTGGTGTTGCCGGTGAAAATGCCGTCTCCCTGGATTTCATCCGGCAGCACGCCGTTGTCCCGCAGTTGCACCTGGGATGTCAGTTCGTCACCCTCTCCGACGGAGTAGAGGGTCACCGTGGCTCCGGCTGGGTTCAGCAGGCCCAGCTTCCAGGTGACGGTGGTGGGAGTTCCCACCACCAGGCTGGAGAGCGGCTGGTTGGAAACATAGGGCGACAGCGGCGTGGTGAAGTCCGTCTGTGGATAGTAGGTGACAACGGTGGGATACCAGGCCACGTCGCCATCGTTACCCACTGCGGCAAACCAGATCTCGTTGTCCCCCTCCACCATGGGCACAGAAACCGTCCACTCATCTTCCGAGCCCCCTTGGGCTGCTTTGCCCCAGTTGGTAGCCGTGACGTTGTGGTAGAACACACCGGCGACCCCCAGGGTGCCGTTGGTCAGAAGGTTAAAGGCAGCAGGCGTCTTGTTCGCCACGTGGATCGTGTCACCCAGGCCCACGGGGGTGATGCCCAGGGTGCCTGCAAACTGGCTGCCCAGCTGCGCATACACTGCCTCCACCCGGTAGTTCCGCCGGATGTTTTTCAAAACGTAGGTTAGCGGCCCGCCTGCGGGATTTTGAGCTTTCAGCACACCGTTCACCTTGATGCCAGCTTTGAAACCGGCGGGCGGGGTGACAGTGAAGCTTTGGTCTTTGCCGTTGAGGATGTTCAGCACGCCGCTGGGGACCAGCGTTCCGCCCGCCGGGGATGAAGCGTCCACAACATGGGTGGTCAGGCTGAATTTGGCACTGATGGTGCGGTTGCCAGTGACGTTGGTGAACTCATAGACACCGTCAGTGTCGGTCACCTTTTTGCCGTCCACCAGGAGGTGGTCGATCTTGTATCCGAGCAGAGGGTTGATGTTGTAGCTCTGGCTGCCTCCCATGGCCACCACCTTGTTTCCCGCAGGGCCGACACTGCCGCCGGTCGCTTGCTTGGCAGTGATCACCGGAAGTTTGATGAAGGTGACCGTGACCGTGGTGTCCGCCTGGATGTCCGTCACGGTGGCTGTAGTGACCGAGCCCTGGGAGGCCTTGCCGATCTTCACGTCCAGCACGCGGAAGTTGACGTCCGGAGTCAGGGTCACCATAGGGTTGCTCCCTTTGGCCACCAGGATTTTCCCGCTCGGAGAAACCGTCCCTCCTTTTCCGCCAGTGACGGTGAGTGTCACATAGTTTTCCATCTGGCCGAAGATCGCGCTGATGCTGTGATTTTTAGTCACTTCTGAAAATGTGTGGCTGGAGGCCGGCGGAAGCTTTTTGCCATCCACGATCAGGTGGACGATTTCATAACCGGTCTGCGGGGAGATGGTGTATGTCTGGCTGCCATTGAGCGAGACAGAGCGGTCCCCGGCCGGGGAGATGCTGCCGCCGGTGGCCTGCTTGGCACTGATGACCGGGTTTTTGGCAAACGTGGCCACGATGGTCTTCGGGGCTGTGACATCACTCAAGGTGTGGCTGGAGACGGCGCCGACACTGGTCCCGTTCACCTTGACATCCAGGATGCGGTGGCCGCTGGCCGGAGTGATGCTGAAGCTGCGGCTGCCGCCTTCTGCCACAGGCACTTTGCCGGAGGGCGAAATGCTGCCGCCTGCACCTGCACTGGCGGTGATGATCACCTGCTCCGGCATCAGTTTGAACACGGCACTCACCGTGGTGTTTGTCTTCACACTGCTGACCAGGAAGCTGGTGGCACCCGTCTCGGCTTTGCCGTTCACCAGGATCTTGTCCACCATGTAGCCTGAGGCCGGACTGAAGGAATAGAAGATGCTGCCGTTGTAGCTGACCGTTGTCGGACCCACCGGAGAGATGCTGCCTCCTGCGGACTGTTTGGTGGTCACCACCGGGTTTTTGCCGAAAGTGGCGGCCACAGCGGTGGGCTTTTGAATGTCGGATACCGTGACACTGGAGACGCGCCCCTCGCTTTTTCCTCCCACTTTTACGTCCTGGATGTAGTGCCCGGCGCTGGCCGTGATGATAAAGGTTTGCGAGCCGCCTTTGCTGGCGATGACTTTGCCCAGCGGGTTAATGCTGCCTCCTGCTCCGGCGCTGGAAGTGAGGGTGACTTTCGTGGGATCCGAAGCAAACACCGCTTTGAC
>DASWXG010000641.1:0-1981 GCA_036405615.1 Prosthecobacter sp.
TCAGTTCCTTCCTTGCTTTGAGCAACTGGTCAAAAGCTGCCGAACATTCCGACAGGTGCTGATAGAGGGCACCAAACTCACTGCCCAGCACAATGAGCTGCGCACCCATGTCCATGAGCCTGCTGGCATCCGCCGGCGTGCCCACAGGGCGCCCCCAGGCCTTGCCGTGCCGCCGCGCGGCTTCAGCAATCTGCTGCTGCGCTTTCATCATTCCCGCGTCCTCCACACCAGGAGTGCAGCCCAGACGCAAGGCCATGTCACCCGGGCCTAAAAACAGGACATCCACGCCCGGGACGGCGGCAATTTCATCCACCCGGCTGAGAGCTTCGGTGGTCTCAATTTGGACCGTCAAAAAGGTCTCCCGGTTGGCCTGGCTGGTATAGTCCTCCGGTTTGCCCACCCAGAAATCGGCATCCCGTCCGCCGCCACAAAAACCGCGGTCGCCGAGCGGAGGAAACTTGACCGCCCGCACGAGGGCCTGGGCTTCTTCAGCAGAGCCCACATGGGGAATCATCAAGCCGGAGGCGCCGTCTTCCAGCAGGCGGTAGAGTCCGTTCTTTTCCTTGGTGGGCGGCCGCCACAGGCAGTCCACATCCGCCGCGTGATGCCTGGCCAGCATGGCGTCTGCCTCGCGAGGTTCCCAGGTGCGATGCTCGGCATCCAGCCACACACCGTCATAACCGAAGTGGGCAGCGAGTGCCGGAAACATGCCGATGGGAGAACCCAGGGCACAGACACGGGCCACTTCCCCCGCACGAATTTTCGCCAGAATTTTGGAACGTCTCATGAACGGTGATGGAGATATTCGAGTTACTCCTTTGGCAGCCAGTCCAGGGTGATGCGGCGTATGCGCAGCCGGTTCAGCGCCCCGACCTTGCTGTCTCCCGCACAGTAGGCCAGCAGCATCGCGTCCTCGGTGAAATGGATGCCGGTATAGTGGTAGAGACCGTCAGGGTCGTTCTCGATCAGTTTCCGCAAAGGCCAGCTCTTGCCGCCATCATGCGAGATGGCCGCCACAAAAGGATTGCGCTTTTTGGGCGGAAACGGGAAGCGGCCGGAATGGTCGTTGTACACCGCCAGCAGATCATTGCTGCCCGGCAGCCTTTTGATACTGGCAGGGCCGTTGGGCGATTTCATTTCCGTGGGCAGCGGAGGAGTCCAGGTTTGTCCTCCGTTGGATGAATCAAAACCGTATTGCGCCCCCTGGTCAGTGCGGCACCAGGAGAACAGAGTGCCGTCTGCCCGCTCCACAATGCCCGGTTCCTGAAGACCGCTGCCGCTCGCCACCGGCATGGCCCACCAGCTTCCCGATTCCTTCCAGGTGGTCCCTTCATCATCAGACCAGACCCAAGTGGCAATGGCACGGGGGTCCCAGGATTTGCTGGTATGAGGATCTGTCCCCTTCGAGCGGTGGAATGCCAGCGGCAGGATGATGCGGCCTTTGGAAGTCTGAATGACACGGTCGTTGTTCAGCACAAAGTAACCGGGTGCCTGCTGCACCAGCCGCGGTTCAGACCAGGTCTTGCCCTCATCCTCAGACACTCGCATGTGGGGCCGGCAATCGATCCAGCTGTTCTTGATGCAGTAGAACATGGCAATCTTGCCGCTCGCCAGCCGCAGCAACGAAACGCTCATCACATTGTTGCCTGCGGTATTCTCAACCACCGTCACCGGTTCGCTCCAGGTACGCCCCTTGTCGTCAGAATGAATCTGCACCAGACGCGCCGGACTTTCATCCCCCGCACCACCGTAGAACTGGGAATAACAAAAAAGAATGCGACCGGAGGAGAGGGTGACAAAGGAACCCTCGGAATTGCGAGGGTGCTCCTTTGAGGGTTCCACATTCAGGGTGATGATGCTTTCGGGTTTTGCCTTGAGCGTCTGGCCGCAGGCGAGGAGCGCGGTGACAAATGCCGCTTTCCAAAGGGATGTCGGGATGGCCTTCATAAGAGTCGGCCCTGTAAACGCCGGTGGAAGATGG
>DASWXG010000642.1:0-4683 GCA_036405615.1 Prosthecobacter sp.
CCAGCGCACTTGCCAAACTGTCCTGGTTCTCCGCTGAGAAATTCGAGGAAAAGCGCGCTGACTACGTGAGCGCCGAGAGCGGTGTCGAAGAAGACCGCTACGCCTACAAGTTTAACATCAAGCTGCCCCTTCAGCAGCCCATGCAATTCAAAAACTGATGAGTTGGATCCAACAAAACAAGGTGCCAGCCGCCATTTTGGGCGTGTCGGCAGCAGGTGTGGCCGGTCTGGGATACATGCTTTTCTCAGCCTACTCGAGCTACAATTCCACCCTGGAAAACTTTGACACCGTCAATGGCAGCATTGCTGCGCTGAAAAGCGCAGTCCTGGCTCCCACCCCGGAAAACCTGGCCACCAAGCAGGGTTTGGTGAAGGAGTTCACGGATGCTTCCGGCAAGCTCTCCCTCGTGCTCAACACGATGCAGGCAGAGACCCAGCCAAAGGCGACGACGGACACTGAATTTCAGGCGAAGTTGAAGGCCAAAATCGCTGAGTCTCGCAAGATGGCTGGCGAACGCGGCATGGGGCTGCCAGCAGTTTACAATCTGGCCTTTGACCGCTACACCGGCGAGCTTCCAAAGTCCAACGAGGTAGCCACGGAACTCTCGGGCTACCTGGATGCTGTGGATACTCTGGTGAATACGTTTGCCAAAGCAGGCGTCCGTCAGGTTGATTCCCTGGAGCGTTCAGAACTTGACTCTGAAAAGGGTGAGGCTGCCAAACCAAAGGCACCTGTAGCGAAAGGTCCTGCGGCGCGTCCCGGCGCACCCGCAGCGGCTCCCAAGCTGACCACACGCCGTCAGATCACCACCATGCTGACTCTTGACCAGGCTGCCCTGCAGACTCTGCTGAGCGATCTGGCCAGCCCGTCCGGTATGCCTTACTTCACTGTGGTGCGCCTCCTGCGCATTGAAAACGAACGTCAAGAAGGCCCTCTTCGTGCGGATACCAACATTCTGGCCCCCGCGCCTACGGATGGAGCCGCTGCGCCGGTGCCTTCTCCTGATGGCAGCAAGCCTGCAGCCGCACCTGCCGGTGCAACTCCTGCAGCAGCTGATTCCGTGGCCGTCCTCGGCAACGAAAGACTCCGGATCTACCTCGAAATTGACCTTGTGAGTTTCGTCACCCCCCAAACCGCAGCCGCCGCGACAGGCACCCGCTGAGAGCCTGCCAGCCTCGCGTCCCACATTTGAACTAGCCATATGCAGAACAGGAACGGCAATTATGAAAAAGTCCTCTTGGGCATCGCTGCGGTGATCGCCCTTGGAGTGGCAGGCTACCTTGTCTGGAGCAGCCAAAGCTTCAGCGAGCGCTTGGTGCGCCGGACGGGAAATTCTAAAAACGATCCCGGCCAGCCGCCTACAGCCCAGGTGAATGCCACGATCAAAAGGCTTTCGGAAAAAGTGACCTGGATTTCTCCAGTGATCAAAGGCAAGCCCGTGCCTCTGAACAAGTCGGTGCTGCTGGTAAAAAAAGGCGATCAGCTTTTTGACCTTCAGCTCCCGGACCCTCAGTTCCGCCCGCCGATGACCAACGAATATTTGGTCAAGAACGACCTGCCCAACATCCTTTCCCCCAATGTGGGTGACCTGGATGCTGACGGCGACGGTTATTCCAACCTGGAAGAATTCGAGAAAAAGACCAACCCGCGTGATCCGAAGGACCATCCTCCGTTCACCGACAAACTGGTCCTCAAACGCCGCATTACGTTTGACTATATTGTCAAGCTGAACAGCAGCTCTCCTCCTTACCAGGTGCAGCGCTTGGCTCCAGAACCCAAAAGAAGCGTTTTTGTATCTCCTGGAGATGAGTTCGGCTTCGACAAGGGAGTTGTCCGCTTTAAGGCTGGAAACTTTGAGGCCAAAAAGACGGAAGATCCCAAAGTGGGTGAAAAAGATGTGTCTGAGCTGACTGTCACCGACAAGTCCACCAACAAGGAATTCAAGCTGGTGCGTGGGGTTGAAACCAACCTAGCTGAATACGAAGCCGAGTTCGAGTTCCTCCTTGGCGAGCGCCCGACACGGACTGTCAAGAAAGGCGACACCTTCCAGATTCCAGGCATCGGCACGACCTACCGGTTGCTGGAAATTGAAGAGGCCAGCGCAGTCATACAACCCGTGGATGGCGGTGAATCCATCACCATCCCGAAAAGATAAGTTTTTTTCAAACCAAACCAAAAACATCTCGCCAGAAGAAAGCAATTCCTGCTAAACACCTCGGCTCATTGTTAATTTTGACAAATCGCACCCTTCTATGATGCCCCTTTCCCGAATGAAGAAAAAACAACTCGCCCTGATGGTGGCCCTCGCGTCACCCGTGGTCGCTACGCCTGTGTTTGCAGGCGATGGCGGAGTAACCGTCCCTGGCATTGCCGAGCGTGAAATCGCCCGCCGTGCGGCCCGCATCGAAGATGCCCGACAGGCCATGGAAAAGGGTGACGAGCTTTTTGCCAAAGGCGAGTATGAGGCCGCTCTGGCCCAGTATCGTTCGGCAAAGGACATTCTTGACCAGCTGCCAAACGCTCCTTTCATCCAGGACTGGCGCGACCTCGCCAACCTGAAGTTTGCTGACTGCGCCATCGTGGTGGCTCGTGAAAAAGCCAAGGTGGGTGACTATGTCGCCGCCCGCAAACTCATCGAAGAAGCTCAGCTGGCTGTTCCTGGTCACAAGGCTGCTCGCGTTTTTGCCAAACATCTGGACGATCCGGATCGCTGGCCTCCTGCGCTGACTGCGCAGCACGTTGAGAACGTCGGCAAGGTGGAAAAGCAGCTTCTTCTCGCCAACAGCTCCCTGGAGATCGGTGACTATGACCGCGCTCTGAGCCAGTTTGAAGACGTCATTCGTATCGACCCCTACAACAGCGCCGCTCGCCGTGGCATGGAGAAGGTGGAACAGAAGCGCGCCGACTATTTTGACACCGCCCGCGACCATCAGCGTGCCCGCATGCTGAATATGGTGAACGAAGCCTGGGAGCAGAAGCCTGCGGTCCGGAACCTCGTCATCGACCCGACAGAAACAGGCGGCAAAGAGCCGACCGTTTATCTGACCCGCAAGATGCAGGAAATCGTGTTCCCGCAGGTTCAGTTTGCCGGAGCCAGCATCGAGGAAGCTGTTGAGTTCCTTCGCGTCAAGAGCCGTGACCTGGACGTCAACGAGCCTGATCCAGCCAGAAAAGGTGTGAACATCATCTTGAAGGCCGGTGAAACCCCAGTGACCGCCTCCATCAGCCTTGACCTCAAGGATGTGCCGATGGTCGAAGCTCTGCGTTATGTCACCGAACTGGCTGGCATGAAGTACAAAGTGGAGCCTTTCGCGGTTCTGATTGTGCCGATTTCCGAAACCACAGCCGAGCAGTATTCCCGCGTGTATCGCGTGCCGCCGGATTTCCTGAGCCTCAATGGTGGCGGTGGCGCCCCTGCCGCAGCTCCTGCTGCAGGTGCTGATCCCTTCGCCTCTGGCGGTGGTGCAGCTGGCGGTTCCTCCTCTCTGATGGCCCGCCAGACGGCCCTCGACATTCTGAAAGCCCAGGGCATTGCGTTCCCCGAAGGTGCTTCCGCAGTGTTCAACCCTGTGTCTTCGCAGCTCATCGTGAAGAACACCCAACCGAACCTCGACCTGGTGGAAGCCTTCGTGGACTCCATCAGCAAGCAGGGTCCTAAGCAGATCTACATCACCACCAAGTTCGTGGAAGTGTCCCAGAAGAACACTGACGAACTCGGCTTTGATTGGCTGCTTGGCACCATCGGTGAAGGCAACGCCATCCAGGGCGGCGGCGGTTCCGACGGCAACTCCGGCCTCTCCACCGGCACCATGGGTTATCCTGTGAACATCGGTGACATGATCACCGGCGGCCAGCTCTCCCCTGTGACCCGCGCTCTTCGCACTGGCAGCAACGCCATCAGCGGCAACGCTATCGATGCCCAGATCAACGGCATCTCCTCTGTTGCTGAAGCCCCAGGCGTGTTCAGCGTCGCGGGTGTGCTGACCGACCCTCAGTTCGGTGTTGTGATCCGCGCCATGTCCCAGCGTAAGGGTGTGGACCTCATGAGCGCCCCAAGCGTGACGACCAAAGGCGGCCAGCGTGCCACCGTTGAAGTGGTTCGCGAATTCATCTATCCGACAGAGTTCGACCCACCGCAGATCCCGACCAACGTGGGTAGCACCACTGGCGGTGGCGGTGGCGTGGGTATCGGCGGCGCTCCTTCCGCCATCCCGGTTACTCCGACGACCCCGACCGCTTTCGAAATGCGCCCTGTGGGTGTGCGTATGGAAGTGGACCCAACCGTCGGCGCTGATGGCTTCACCATCGACCTCAACCTGGCTCCTGAAGTCACCGAGTTCGACGGCTTCATCAACTATGGCAGCCCGATCTACAGCGTCACTCCTTCCTTCACGGACTTGCTGGGGAACATCATCCCTGCTTCCCGCGTGGAACTGACCCCGAACGTCATCAACCAGCCGGTGTTCTCCGTCCGTAAGGTCCAGACTTCTGTGACCATCTGGGACGGCCAGACCGTTGTGCTGGGCGGCCTCATCCGCGAAGACGTGCAGGACGTGGAAGACAAGATCCCCGTGCTTGGTGATCTGCCTTTCGTTGGCCGTCTGTTCAAGTCCACGGTTGAAGACCACTTCAAGCGTAACCTGATGATATTCGTGACCGCCAAGCTGATTGACCCTGCTGGTC
>DASWXG010000643.1:0-4786 GCA_036405615.1 Prosthecobacter sp.
CCAGATAGGTGGGCAGATCCCGGGGATCACCCGGCAGCGGCGTTTCCACCCCATCCAGCCGGGCATATCCCTTGCGCAGGAGCAGATCCACCAGATACACGGGCTGGCCGTCTTCCCGCAGAAAACGGATCAGGGCATAGTACCGCAGCGTGTTCGGCACCCGCTCCCAGCGGGTGATGACGTCAAAGGGCCGGGTCTTCAGGAGTTCGGCCACATAAGCTGCAGCCTCGCTGCCGGCCGTGGTGATGACCTTGTCCGTGGTCCGTCCAAAGTAACGCGCCTGGTCAGCCACCCGCTGCGGATGGTTCATTGTCGCCTCCAGGGCATCCACAAAGTAGAGCACAAACACATGCTCGTCATTGCCCACCCGCACCCGCAGCGTGTCCGCTTCGTTGGCCCGGCTTTCCACCAGTGTGGCGCGGGGGAAGATGAGGAACCTTTCTTCCACATCCTTGGGGCTGGCACCTTCATCCGGCAGGGTCTGGCCCGGAACTCCGGCGACCTTCACCGGCACCGCCTGGGCAGGTTTCGGGCGGCTTTCCTTCAGCAAAATGCCGCCCAGCACCACCATCAGCACCAGCACGGCGGTGATGGCGAGATTGAGAAGCGTGTCGCGCAGGGACATGAGTCCCGCTATTTAGGTGTGCTCCCGGCAAATGCCAAGCGCTATCCGCCGCACCTCAGAGCCCCAGATCTTCACGCACCTTGGGATCTGCCATGATGGATTTTTGGGCCGATACCACCACAGAGGCTGCCTGCCGGGCCTTGCTAGCCATTTCATTGAACTTGGCCGCAGTGCGGGCCGGGTTCAGCACCTCGGAGCGGACCACTTCACCGTAGTCCACCAGCGCATCCAGGTAGGGCCACACCCGGGGATCGGTGCGGGGACGCAGATTGCGCAGGCGGTTGAGCGCACCGCCCAGTTCATCCTGTTTCAAGGTGCCGACGGCTCCCTTGAAATCGGTTTCGATGGAGCGGACCAGGCTGAGCGCATTGGAGTCTGCCGCTTCCAGGGAGCCGCTGAGAGAAAGCGCGTTGGGTGCCCGGTTCTGAGCATACATCAGCAGGTATTTGGCGGAGAGGCTGTGGGGGGCCTTTTCCAAAACAGCCTGGAGGCGGGCCACCGCCTGGGGGGTGCGCAGGATCATGGAAATCTGGCGGGGATCCCGCATCAGGACGCCGCGGATGACGTCAAACTCATCCACCGCTTGCTGAAGCGCGGCTGGCCGGTCCACGGAACTGCCCAGAGCGGTGGCCTGGTCAAATTTCTCGATGCCAAAAATATGGATGCCCACCAGCGGGGCCGGACCGTCGCTGACCAGGATGTCGCCAATAGCACTCTCGTTACGGGCAGGGACCGCCACGATTTTGCAAGAGCCCTTCGTGGCACCGCGGACCTTGGCGGCCACACCGCCCACCGGCTGCACCGCGCCGTCGGCATTCATGTCTCCCGTGACCGCAAAGGTGGTGTCCCAAAGCTTTCCGGTCATGATCGATTCCACCAGCATCGTGCAGGCGACTGCGGCGGAGGGGCCGTCCTTGTCCGAATACTTTTCCTCAAAGGCAATCTCCAGATCGGAGTTTCCCGGCAGCTTGTGCCGAAGCTGGATGAATTTGTTTACCTCGCGCAGGGCGATCAGCATGTCCTCGCCCACGGATTGGGAAAAGCGCAGGGAGGCACCGCCTGGCACCGCCGTGACATTCATCTTGGTCACGGAGCCCGCCGTCAGTCCGGAGGAGAGTTGCATCACCAGCAGGCCGTTCACATGCGCCTGCCTCACTTTCAGGCTTTCCGGAGTACCCATGATGCGGGCTCTTTCGGCATCGGAAAGACGGTCGTTGCCCGCACTGCTGCCGCCCCCGGAAGATGTCATCTGGGATGCATCAGCTGCGGGCAGCACATTTTTCAGGGGCACCGGCGTGGCAGCCACCGTTTTTTCCAGGATCAGACGGCCGCCCTCGGCCCGGGCGGCCAGCGTGCATCCGCCGGAGATAGGGTCTGTCAGACGTTGCAGGGCGACCCCTGCTCCCACTTGAGGCGGGGCCTCCGGCTGGCAGTCCACCCAGCGCAGCGGCAGCGTCGCTTCCGGTGGGCTGCCGGGGGCGGCTGTAGAGGCGAACAAAGGGGCCGTGGATTGCACGCTCTGGCACTTTTCCATCGTAACTTGGGAAACCGTCAGCAACAGGCTTGGGTGGATGTAGCAGTTCTCAAACTTGGTGAAGCGCACCGACGGACGGCGGGCAAAACTCAGCGGTGGCGATTCCGCATTGATGGCCAGACGCAGCACATAGGCGCTGGCCAGCTGGTCGCGGATGATACAATCGCTCATTTCCAGGCCTATACGGTTGGCTGAACTCAGCCAGGCACCGCCCTGGAAAACGCAGTTGGTGACCCGGACGCTCGTCGGTGACTTGGTCTTGGATGTATCACCGCCGATTTCAAACCGCTCCAGGGCGCAAGATTCCAGCACCACTTCCGCCCCCGGCTGGGCATAGATGTGGCAGTCGCGCAACAGGGCGCCTCGCGCACGCAGCTGGGTCCCTTCCTGGAGCAGGATTTTAGCAGATTCCAGAACGGTGGTCTCAGTGATTTCCAGGACAGTGCGCTGGCCTTTTTCAGCACGGACAGTCAGAGGGCCCGCCCCCTGGTAACATCCTGCTGGCAAAACCAGACTGGTGTTGAGAGTGGCGGCTTCGCCGATAAAGACCAGAGGCTTGTAAACAGCCTGCTGCGCGTGGGCCCAAGGTGACAGGGGGCCGACAAAAATACAGGCTAGCAAAAGGTATTTCCAGGTCACTCCGGGCGTCATTTTCATAAGTGCAGCCTGCATAAAATGCCTATTTTAAAATTTTTACAACCATTCTCGTGCGACAATCCGTTAACCTGCCGCAACCAAATCCCGCCTTGCTTCATGTCACCGCCCCGCTAAACGCTGAGGCATGTCCCTTGAATCCGACCGCGCCGAGCTGGCCCAGATCCTCCGCACCAAATCCGTCAAAACCGGCAAATTCACTCTCGCTTCCGGCAAGGAAAGCGACCTCTATGTGGACTGCCGCGTGACCACTCTGGATGCCCGCGGTGCCGTGCTCGTCGGCCGGGTGCTGCATCATCTGCTGCGCGAGAAAGAGGCGGCAGAAGGTCTCAGCATCGGTTCTCTCGGCGGACTCACCATGGGCGCAGACCCGCTGACCCTCGCCGTGGCCATGACCTCCAGCCTGGCCGGAGACACCCAGGTGGTGCAGGCTTTCAACGTGCGCAAAGAGCCCAAGGGCCACGGCCGAGGCAAACGCATCGAGGGCAATTTCGACCCCTCCAAGCCTGTGGTGGTGGTGGATGACGTGATCACCACCGGCGACTCCACTCTCAAGGCCATCCAGGCCATCGAGGACGAAGGCGGCAAGGTGGCCTTCGCACTTATCTTGGTGGACCGTCAGGAAGGCGGTCGCCAGAACATCGAGAGCAAAGGTTATCCCGTGGTCGCCGCTTACACGCGCGCTGACCTCGTCTGATACTTTTCTCACGGAGTCATTCCATTGACAGTCTTCCGGCTCGCGGGATGCTGCGGGCCGTGAGGATGTTCCCGTCCCTTTCCAAGCCCTGCTTCGCAGCAGCGCTCCTGCTTCTCGCGGTCCCGGCTGTTGCCCAGGTGACCTCGCGGTCTGATGCTGTCGGCAAGCTTCTCAACGAGTGGCATGCTGCAGGCACCGCTGCCGGGCTGGGGGAGATCACCTATGAAAACCGGGACGGCCAGCATTCACCCCTGAATGCGGCACTGTATCCGCAGCTCCAGGTTTTTCAGGCGGATGCGAAAAGCGGCCCGGCCACAGGCCCCTCCGTCATGCTGCGGCTGAAGCCGACCGTGGGCAACTGCTCCATGTCCGCTCCGCCCGACAAGGGGGGCAGTCTGCCGCGCCTGTATCAGACCGACCCGAATGGCCAGCGGTTCCTCATGATGCAGTATCTGGCCAACAACCTCATGATCTACCCGGAGCACCAGGACTATGATCCCGGCGGCAACGGCATCGGTGGTTATGGAGATCTTTACCCCTCCAACAACGCCTGTTGCATCATCTCCCAGGGGTCCTCCGGCAGCGACCAGCCTTTCTTGAATGCGGTGCTGGCCACCATCGCGGCCTTTCCGCCGGAGACGCAGAAGCTGCTCATCGAAAAGCGTGTCCTCATGCCGACCGTGCAGGCCATCTTCCGCCAGTCTAACAAACAGGTGAAAAGCGAGGCGGACATCGTTTCCGGCGCTGCCAACCCCGTGGTCTTTGATGCCGCCCAGCTCGACGAGGAAAAGATGGTGCGTGCGGCGCATGACATGCGCCCGCCCATGGTCCCGCCCGTGGTGCAGATCGAAGTCACCGAAGAGGACGCCGCGGAGTCCGGGAAAGACTGGTTTGAGGCGGAGCCCAGCCGTCCCTGGAAGCTGGCAGATACGCCCGTCTCTGTGGCGCGCATCATGCGCAGCAACCGTGCCGAACATACCCTGACCGTCACCGCCCGCAAAAGCGCGGACCTCATGGGCCGCCCGGTCCAGCTCCGCTGGCAGCTTCTTCAGGGCGACCCGGCTTTGGTGCGTGTGGAGGCTTTGGGAAATGAACCTGCGGCACGCCTGCATGTGCGCTGGCAGCCCCCGGTAAAAACGGCCACGGGCATTCTCAGCCACCGGGTGGACATCGGCGTGTTCGCCTCCAACGGCATCAGCACCAGCGCACCCGCCATCCTCAGCTTTTACATGCTGCCTAACGAAATGCGCTTCTACGACGAAAAAGGCCGCGTTTC
>DASWXG010000644.1:0-1887 GCA_036405615.1 Prosthecobacter sp.
GCTGAACTCAGGAATGATTTTGAAGATGGTGTTCCGGCCGTTGATGGGGCGGCGGAAGATGGTCTTGGGTGAATCCATGTCCGTGCCCTGCGAGTGCACGGTGATCACCACCTTTTCCTCCTTCATGGATTCACAGGAAGACAGGAGAGCGGCCAGAAAAACGGCGGTGAGCAGGCGGAACATACGCGCCAAGAAAACCAGAAGCCCCCGGCCTTTGCAACCCAGGAGAATGGCCCCAGACCGTTTTGCACAGGGGGCAGGCTACTTCGCCGTCGTTTCCGGAGGACGGGGCCGGATCTTCTCGAAGGCGTCTTTCTGCTCCGGTGTCAGTTCCTTGCCGATGTCATTGGAAACACGCTCCACAATCTCCCACACGTTGCCGATGGCCTGGGAGCGCAGATCTGAGAGCTCCTTCACAGCCTTGTCCGTGTGAGTCTCGAACTTTGTCCTCTGGGCATCGTCAGGCTTCAGCTTTTCCAGGTGCTTCATGGCGGCCTGCTTCCAGAAGGCAGGGTCCTCCTTTTTCTTTTGCAGGTTCTTGCTGGCAATAAAACCCAGCATGAAACCCGCGCCCAAGCTGAAAAGAACCAGCAGCACAAGCAGGCAACCAGCTTTGGTGCGACGGGGAATGCTCATGGCCAGATGGAAAGTTCCGAGGTGATGGCGCGCTCCAGCGTTGGCGGCTGGATGCCGATTTCATACCATTCCTCCACGGCAAAACCGGCGCTGAGCAAAAGCAGCACTGCGGTGATGGCCAGGGCTCGCAAACCGAAAAAGCTGAGGAGGTCCTCCCAGGCCTCGCTGTCTTCACCGCCTGCCTGGCGGACCCGGGCCAGAATGCGCGCGGCCAAAAAAGGCGGCACTCCTTCCTCCTGTTCTGCGGCCAGCCTGGCTTGTGAAGCCAGGTGCTGCCAGCGCTGATCAAAATCTGTCATGGTCTTGTGGGTTTGGAATCTCGCTTTTCATGCCCCGCCGGGCCAGGGCGCGCAACTTGTGGCGTGCGCGCATGGCCCTCATCTTGACCATCGGGCGCGTCCAGCCGGTGAGGGCGGCAATCTCCTGGGTGGACCGTTCTTCCAGGTCCAGCAGGGTGAGCACCAGACGGTCTGCAGGTGCCAGTTGAGCCAGCAGCTTGTGAATCACGGCGCGTGCATCGCTGGCGGATGTTGAGGGGGCTTCCGCCTGACCGTTCAACAGGTAGTGCAACCAGTCGTCCTCCCCTTCCCTGAAGTCGGCCCAGCGCCATTCGGGGCGGGCTTTCTCCGCGCGCAGGGCGTCCAGGCAGGTGCGCACCGTCAACCTGCTGACCCAGTGTTCGAAGGGTGTGCCAGCCCTCTCGCTGTAGGTGTCGAGCTTCTGGAAGAGCTTCACAAAGCTCTCCTGCATCAGGTCTTCCTCGCTCTCCCGGCGCGGCAGGTGATTGCGCACCAGCCTCCGCACCAGCGGGTGCAGGTGGACGATCAGCTCCCCCGCGGCGGCGGAGTCGCCGTCCCGAACGCGCTGAAGGCAGCCCTGCACATCGAAAGCATCTGGCATTACGAAGGAGGGAGTTTATGGGACACACCGGGCACACGGCGAGAACAACGCGAGGGCCGCCGGGGCGGTAACCCATTATTTCAGCAATTCTGCCACCGGAATGCGGAAACATGCGTCGGTCCGGGATCTCTGCCGGTCTTCCCCGCCCAGGCAGTAGAGATGCTCTGCACAAACCACCAGACTGACCATGGCCTTGTAAGGCAGTTTTTGGGCAGGGCGATACTGGTCCTTCCGGATGTCATAGAGGAAGGCCTCGTCGGTGAAGCCCTCGTCATCTTTTTTGAATCCGCCTGCGAGGTAGATCAAGTCGTCGCTCAGCGCCACCGCGGTAAGACCGCGCACGGTGTATGG
>DASWXG010000645.1:0-1920 GCA_036405615.1 Prosthecobacter sp.
GTTCTTCAACAGCACCGCCCTGAGCCACAAAGCCTGCGGCCACTTTCTGCTGTTCCGCATCACCGAATCCGATGCCAAACTCCTTGGCGACGGCATTGGTGATGGCAGCACCGCCCACCAGCACGTTGCGGGTGAAGAACCGGCCATCTTCCACAAACACAAGGTTGGTGGAGCGAGCGCCCAGGTCGATGATCACCGCAGGCTCATCCACATCCGGATAGCTGTAGCGGAAGGCATTGAACAGCGCCAGGGGAGCCAGATCCACACAGGAGGTCTTGGCACCGGCAGAGACCACAGCCTCATTGGTTTCATCAAGGGAATCAGCCTTGATAGCAACGATGATGACTTCGGTTTCGCCCAGCTCCGAAACCACTTCGTAGTCCCAGATGACTTCGTTGATCGGGAACGGCACGTTCTGGCGTGCTTCGAATTCCACAATCTGGTCCATGCGGTCGCCCTGCACGGGAGGCAACTTGACGAAGCGGGAGAAAACTGTGTGGCCGGCCACGGCGTAGTTCACCGGGCTGCCCTTGATCTTGAGTCGGTTGACCAGTTCCTGGACACCCACTTTGAGCAAGGGGGCACGGGAGGCGTCCACGGTCGGATCACCATTCATGTCCACAAACTCGTACTTCTTCAGTACAAGGTCGCCCCCGGATTTGCTGAAAAGGGCACCTGACAACCTCTGAGAGCCGAGATTCAGGACCGCTATGCTTTTGCTGTCTGCCATGCTGTTAGTGTCTAAAAACGAACTGCGGGTGAGATGTAAGAGGACGCTGCCCAGTTATCAGGGCTTCTTGGCGGCCAGATCATAGTCTCCCCAAAGAATGCCAAATGGCGTCTCTGCTTTGGAGAGCATCACCCCTTCGTTGATAGAAAAATTGTCGCCTTTCTCCCACCAGGCACCCCCAAGGCTGGAGTCGCCACCTACGCGCTTGCCGTCCACAAGGATTTCATATCCCCAGCCCTGGATGTCGGAAGCCGCCGTAAAGGTGTCTTTCTGGAAAATGCGACGGAGAGTCGCGGGAGAGACATAAGCCAACGCATGGGATTTTTCCCCGGCAGGAGCATCCACATAATTGAAGCTGCCTTTGATGACTTCACGCTTGCCAGCCTTGTTCGTCATTGCCAGAGCGAGGTAATAATTCACCGTCATGGAGGCCAGGCTGCCATTGCGACCGCCTTCAGATTTGGGAAGCCCCTTTACTTCCAGTTCCAGGTCCACTTCCAGCCAGTTTTTTGGACGCCAGCGCTTATTCGGAGCATCCGATGAAATGGTTGGAGTCTGGATGGACGCGATCTGAAGTTTAGCACCATCCACTTTAACGGTTGAAGCGGCGTCCTGAGCAAGACCGGCATGAGCGCCCAAAACCAGAATCGCGAGAGCTGTGTAGATTTTCATCATGTAAAGGGGGGAGGGAGGGACCTTTCGTGTTCATCCACAGGGTGGAATCACAAACAGGATTTTTTCTTTTTATCCGCAAAGAGCCTCTGGCAGCAAGACACGATTTTCGGAAAGCGTGAAAAACTGGATCAAAAAGGTCAAAATCCTGCGTTAGCCCCTCCTTCCAGGACTGATTGCCACCTGGCCCAAACGGCTCGCGAAGCCTTGGAAACAAAGGATTTGGCGTTGTTCCGCGTTTTACTTTGCCAAAGGTTTGCCCGCCTCGCGCGTCCCCTTCCCTTTTGGCCATTTCTCCAGCTCGTCACCCAGTTCTGCACGCATTTCGGCCGCGTATTTTTGCAGTTCGGCGACTTTTTCAGGGTGGGTAGATGCCAGATTTTTCGATTCCTGAGGATCTGCCTTTAAATCGTACAATTCCGCCTCTGATATCCTGACGGCCTCATATTTGACAGGCTTTCCACCCAAAGGGGCGGCCTGCGTTCCAAGGCTGCGGTAGGTGTGGGGAAAAACGAGCT
>DASWXG010000646.1:0-2485 GCA_036405615.1 Prosthecobacter sp.
GTCGGCAGGATGTGTTCAAGGTGATGCGCGAACTGCGCGTGAAACTGCTGGCCGGGGCCGACTTCATGGCCCTGGCGGAAGAGCACCGCAGCGACGAGCAGCAGCAGATCGATCTCGGCTGGTTCAAGCGGGGCGAGTTCATGGAGGAATTTGAGGTGATTGCCTTCTCCATGAACGAAGGGGAAATCAGCCCGGTGTTTACAACCCAGCTAGGCTTTCACATCTGCACCCTTTTGGGGCGCAAGGCCCCGGAGCCGATCCCTTTTGCCGCCGTCAAAGAGGCGGTGCGGCAGCGTCTCGGGGACGCGCACAAAGACCAGAAGTTCAACGAACTGATCGCCAGCCTGAAAGCGGCCGCGAAGATCGAAGATACCGATCCTGAAGACAGCCCTGGGGGTCATTGAGGAGGGAGCCCCAGAAAACAAAAATCCCCTGAGACGCAAGGGTTTCAGGGGACTGGTCGCTGAGAGTTTTTAGAGCGCGATCATTTCTTCGCCCGCCGTGCCAGGAATTCCTCCGCGAGGGCGCGGTAAGCCTGGGCACCACGACCGTTCGGCTCGTATTCGATGATGGACTTGCCAAAACTCGGGGCCTCGCCCAGACGGACAGTCCGGGGGATGATGGTGGTGTAGATGATTTCGGCGAAGTAATTCTTCACGTCGTTCACCACCTGGTTGGCGAGATTGGCGCGCTGGTCGTACATCGTCATGACGATGCCTTCGAGCAGCAGGTTGGGGTTGGCCCCGCAGTCGCGGATCTGCTGTACCACCTGGACGATGCTGGAAAGACCCTCCAGGCCGAAATATTCGCACTGGAGGGGAACCAGCATCTCGTCCGCGGCGGCCAGGGCGGAGGTCATCAGGACGCCCAGGGAAGGAGGACAGTCCAGAAACACGTAGTCAAAATGGTTGCTCTGCCGCAGCTGGCTTAGCACATCCCGCAAACGGGTGAGGTGATTGCCGCGCTGGGCGAGTTCGATTTCACAACCCGCCAGTTCCTGATGGCTGCGAATGATGGAGAGATTGGGCAGGTGGGTGCTGCGGATGACGTCGTGCGGGTCTGTGCCTTCCACCAAGGCGGAGTAAATGCTGCCGCCTTCCTCTTTGGCCAGGCCCAGGCCGCTGGTGGCATTGCCCTGAGAATCCAGATCGATCAGCAGGCAACGCACGCCGCGTGCCGCAAGGCAGGCTGACAGATTCACGGAGGTGGTCGTTTTGCCCACTCCGCCCTTTTGATTGGTGATCGCCACTATCCGCATATGTTACCTTGACGGGACATTGAACGGGAACGATGCCCCGCGCCAGAAAAGAAATGGAATTCACGGAGAAATGGTTGGGAGAGATCGGTGGCTGGCAGGCCATGAAGGCAGCACGTGGCCTCGTGGACGCCGGGTTGGTGGAGCTGCAGAGCGCTGACGGGCAGATAGTCCGGGGGCTGGCGGGCAGCGGCAGGATGAAGTTTGCCTGCGGCTTGCGCATCCGCTCCAAGAGCGACGTGGACAACCTATGCACCTGCCCGACCTCCCGCCGCGGCATGATCTGCGAGCATTCGCTGGCCGTGGCTCTGGTCCATTTGAACCCGTCTTCACAAAAAAAGACGGTGCCAGCGGGAATGCCACCTGGGGGCTTGCGTCCGGGAACTTCAACGGCTTCTCCACTGCGTCCTGGGACAGGCACTGGAGGATTGGCTTCATCGCCGGTGCCCACGGCTCCGTCTGTGGAACTGACACCCCGCCGGGTGCCGGGAAGATACACCGTGTATCTTCCTGAGCTTCTGCTGAAAGGACTGCCCAAAGAGCCTGTGGGGGTCTATGTGAAATTCGAATCTGGAGCTGAAGCGGAGGAATCCAAGCTGGCAGCCTGGCTGGCCGGGCAGGGGATTCAGGCGCAGAGTGCGCCCCTCTCGCTTTCGGGCAAACTGATGGACGGTTTTCTGGCCGCCCTGGCTGAACACCCCCGGGTGATTGCGGGCAAACCTTCAGGAGGTGGACAGCGCGTGGATGTGGCCGAAGCCCCGGTACGGCTGCCGCTGGTGGTGGAACCGGCGGAGGGGGGCGAGGTACGGCTGAGCCTGGAAGGGCAGGGCCAGGGACCCGTTTTCAAAACAAGGCCGGAGGGATGGTGGATCTGCCCGGCCACAGCGAGCCTCTTTCCGCTGCCAGCCATGGATGCCAACATCGCCCGGTTGCTTGCGGAACTGCCCTGCCGCCGCCCTCTGTCCTGGCTGGTGGCGTGGCGTGAGAGTCTGACGGATGCCTTCCAGTTGGAAATGAAAGGAAGGGATCTCGAACGCTTCCACGTAGCTCCGGTTCCTGCGACCTTTACCCTGCGCCTCGACGGTTCATTCCAGGCCCTAGATATCACTCTCAGTGCTGAATATCAGGGCCGCCGCTGGGGGATTTCTTCGTCCGGTGTCAGTACCGAAACTGAAAAAGTGTTTCCTATTCAGGATCAGGAATTTAAAGGCACTTTTTATGTTCATGATA
>DASWXG010000647.1:0-1532 GCA_036405615.1 Prosthecobacter sp.
TCCATGACAAACAAAGCCGGGTCGAGAGCCTTCTGATAACCGGCATACACAAAAACACCGCCGAACAAAAGATGAAGGAAAAAGCGGACGAGGGTCATGGCAGGCGCGGGAGGAAAGAGCGAGATTGAAGTTCGGCTCAAAAGACAAAGGCTCGGCAGCCCCTTTCTCTATACGTCAGAGGCTGCACCTGCCGAGAAATTTCCACGCCTTTGAAAAGCGGCGCAAATCATCGCGGCTTGCACCTTGCCGACCGACAGGACGAATGGCAGGCAAGGAACGTCCACGGACTCACTCTTCTTCCGGCAACAGCATGGCGATGGCTGCGGCGGGGATGAAGAGAAGCCCTGCATAGTAGAGGGCCAGGCGGTAGTCGCCGACCGGGACGTAGAGCTTGAACATCACGGTTCCTGCGGCGGCAACGATGCGGCCAATGTTGTAGCAGAAACCGGCACCTGTTGTACGAAGCAGGGTCGGGAAAAGCGGAGGCAGGCACATGGTGAACAGGCCAAACACGCCCTGAAACAAACCGATGGCGGCATACCACCAGAGGATCTGTTGGTGTGTCCAGGTCTGGGAAAAGGCCGCCAGCATGCAGGCCCCGTAAGCAGCCAGCATGAGCGTGATGGCCCGGCGGTAGCCCATGATCTTGGCGAAGGCACCCGCAACGTAGTTGCCGATGATAGACCCGATCATGATGTACATGAGCGCCACCACCACGGCATGAGTTTGTTCCGGCCCGCTCAGGTTCTTCACCTCCGGCAAAGAGCGGATGAGACTCTGCTGCCAGAACATAAAGGCCCAGTGGGCGGTCAGGGACACAGCGCAGATGACCAGAACACGCCAGGTGGTGCTGGAGACCTGGCTGCCAAAAAGCTCGCGGATGCGCGGCGGTTTGGCGTCCTTCCGTGCCTCAGCCCACTCTTCGGTTTCAGGCACCGCCTTGCGGATCCAGAGGGTGATGAGTGCGGGCAGAATGCCGACCAGGAAGATGAGGCGGTGACTTTCGTCATCCTTCAGCAACCAGCCTGCAAGACAGGCCAGCAACACGCCCATGTTCACCGCCGTCTGCAGCGTCGCGGCGATCCAGGGCCGCCATTTTTTGGGCCAGGTTTCAGAAAGCAATGAGGCGCCTACGGCCCATTCCCCCCCGATGCCGAGAGCCGAAAGAAACCGGCAGATGAGGAGGTGCCACCACTCGGTACAAAAATAAGAAAGGCCGGTGAAACCCGCATAAAACAGGATGGTGAGCACCAGGGTGCGGCTGCGGCCGAGGCGGTCGCCGATCCAGCCAAACACACCGCCCCCCAGCGCCCAGCCTACGAGGAAAGCGGCCTGGATGATGGAAGCCTTGGTATCCACTTCACCGGCTGAGGCAGCGATGCCATCCTTCATCAGCAACGCGGCGACAAAGGGCGTGGCCACCAGCGTGTAGATGTGCATGTCCAGGCCGTCGAACAACCAGCCCAGCCAGGCCGCGAGCCCGGACTTTTTCTGGTGGGAGGACAAATCCCGCAAACGGGTGATTTCTGTAG
>DASWXG010000648.1:0-2915 GCA_036405615.1 Prosthecobacter sp.
AACAAAACGCTTCACGCCTTCCACAGCGCCACCAAGGCGCTGGCGGTCCTTGATTTTGAAAGCCAGTACCTGGCTCTGTTTTTCCAGGCTGCCGTCGGTGACTTCGATGTATTCATCATCCAGGCTGGCAAAGAGGTCGTCGCGCAGTTTCACGCCCACCTGGCCTTCAGTGGCGGTCAGCTGCATGGTGGCCATGGCCGCCATGGGGCCGAGCTTGTTCACCATGCCGATCAGCTTGTCCCAGAGCTCCAGCATGCTGTAGCGCATGACGCTGCCGCTGAGGACATCGGCCGGGATGAAGGCGGGCAGGGCGACTTCGCCGTTGGTGCCGCGCAGCAGGGAGACAAAGCCGGTGGGTTTGTCCGGATGCAGGATGGCCACTTCCAGGCGGGACTGCTCGTCCGAGAGATCCAGGGTGAGGGCGATGGCCTGCAGTTCCTCCACGCCGAGGGCGTCAATGATCTGGTCTGGCGAGATCGGCATGGCCTGACCGCTGTTGGCGGCGGCGGCGCGGGCGGCGTCAATGCCCCACTTCACCAAAGTCTCGCCGTTGAGGTAGACCAGGACATCCGTGTTGCCATCGGTCAGGGCTGCCAGACGGGCAAGGTGGCCGGGGACCACGTCGGACCGTTCGCCATCACCGCTTTTCAGCGCGGTGATCAGGTAGGTGATGTCCTTGAGGTTGTTGGCCTCCACCAGGGTGCCGTCCACAAAAGCATAGCCGTCTTCCCAGTCGGTTTCAGAGTCGTCCGAATCGGACAGAATGTGAACGGTGGCACCGGCGACATCCACAGTGCGCTTTTTCAGCGCATCGTTCTTCTTGATGGAAATCTCGGCCTCTTTGTCGATCATCTCCTGCAACACCTGCTCTTTGCCGGTGGCATCGCTGAGGGCACACATGGGAGGCTCGCTGCCGGAAAAATCTTCCGGGCTGTCGCCTGCGAAGATGGCCATGCTGGCACCAGGGTAGCGCTTCAGATTGTCATAAAGGCCTTCGCCGCTTTCTTCCTTGATCGCTTTGTCCCAGGGGGCTTCGCCATCCTTCATCATGGGCGCGGTCCATTTTTTGAACTCCTCGTCCTGCATCAGCTTGGCAAAGCTGCTTTTGTCCCAGTCAGCCAGGAGCTCGGGGGAGTTTTTGATGGCGATGACGCCGACGGTGTTTTTGGGCAGCAGCTTGTACCACTCATCCAGCTTGTCGGCGCGGGCCGGCAGGCTGCTCATGAGGCCGAGCAGGGTCAGCAAAGGAAGTGAAAAGGAACGTTTTTTCATGGCTGGGACGGGGAAAGGGCGGTGGCGGGTTTGGAAGAGGCGGAAGCGGACGGGGCCGGAGGACTCAAGTATCGGAATCCGCTGTTGGGGTTGCGTGGGTCAAACGCAAAAGCGTCCCGGTTTTTCAGGAAAAGTTTCAGCAAATTCGCCGGGATGGAGAAACCAAGGCCCTCCACGCCGACGCCTGCGAGCTTCATGTTGTTGACTCCGACCACCTCGCCACGCGCATTGAAGAGAGGCCCGCCGGAGTTGCCAGGGTTGATCTGGGTGGTGCTCTGGATGGACCAGGCACCGCGTGTTTCACGGGCACGGACGCTGACGATGCCCTGGGAGACGGAGCGCTCCAGGCCTAAAGGGCTGCCGATGGCAAACACGGCCTGTCCCTGGGTGAGTGTGTCGGAGTCACCAATCGGGACGAAGGGCAGTTTTTCAGCAGCCGGATCGTCAATCTGGAGGATGGCAAGATCCAGAAAACCGTTCATGGCAATGATCTTCACCTTGGGAAACACACGCTTTTCCAGGCCTTCCGGGGCCTGACGGTACACCACCACAGAAATCTCCCGCTCCCCGGCGATCACATGCTGGTTGGTGATGACATGGCCGAGGTGGTTGATGATGAAGCCGGAGCCCAAGCCGGAGGAAGTCTGGATTTGCACCACGGCCTCGCCCACACGCAGAACATTTTTGTCCATGGCCAGCGGCTCGCGGGCGGGCTCCACATAGTAGATATCCTCTCCCTGGGCCGCAGGCGTGCCGGGTTTGGGTTTAACTGCGGCGTCTGTCTTTTCCTGGCTGGCGACTTCGCCGCGCGGGACGTTCAAGATCGTGAAGCCAAGATCAAGCATAAGGACATCGTCCCGCTCTCTCAGCAGGCTGCCTTGCAACTGCGAACCGTTCTTTAAAATCACCCGCACCGGCCCGGTATCGGCCGCCAGCGTGGTGCTCGCTGCGCCGAGAAATAGCGCGCCCCAAATGCCCCTGGTCTTTTTGTTGATCACGGGTGGGAAGACTAGCCGGGCTTTAAGGGGATACTAGGATTTTGTGCAGGGGACGGCGGATTTTCCCCGGCCTGCCGCTGTTCCTGGGAGCGAGTGGCGAGCTTGCCCTGGCGGCCTTCTGCCCTTCTCAGGAAGAGGCCGGCAAGTGTCTGGCGTCATCCAAACACCGCCTCGGCGATCTTGCTTTGCAGGGTGTCCACGACCAGGCGTCCGTTTAGCTTGTTGCCGTTTTCGTCCTGCACGTAGATGGAGTCGATGGCGACCCCCTTTTCCGTGCCGATGCGGGCATGGGTGACGTTCAGCGACAGCTTGCCGATGGCCATGAAAATGTCGTAGAGAAGGCCGAGACGGTCCACTACCTGAAGCTCGACGATGGTCTGGTCTGGCGACACGTCGTTATTGATGTGAACACGCTGGGGGATCTCCGACATGACCTCGTCGTAGCCCGGAGTGCTGCGCCCGGAACGGGCGATCTGGGGGCCGAAGTCGAAGGTCTGGGCCAGGAAGGCCTCCTTCACGGCCGCCTCCACCCGCTGGCGGGCGGACTTGTTGGTCACGGCGGCGAAGTTGGTGTTGCAGACGCGGAACATGTCCAGCACCAGATTGTCGCCACGCTGGTAGAGGTCGGCACTGAGAATGTTGATG
>DASWXG010000649.1:0-5560 GCA_036405615.1 Prosthecobacter sp.
GAGGCCGTGCAACGCAGGCTCGGCGAAGTGTAGCGGCCTGCCCTTCGGTGGCTTCTGCGGGCGGGAATGGCGTGGGCAGACCTTCCTGCGTAGCGCCTTGAAGGGCTGCTGACGCCAGGGGGGGGACAGAGGGCGTTACGGGATACCTCCCGTTAGAAAGGGTAGCGCCGCACGCAGTAGGCGCGAGGGAAAGGCTTTTCCCTCAAAGCCCTTCAAAGGAAAAAATGAACTGACGAACTATGCTCAGATGATAGCCTATACCAGCTTCTTGACTTCATTCATCACGCCAAAGAAGATACCAGTATGTTTAATGCGCTTTACAACACTCTCGAACAAGAAGCACATGTTATAAGGAGCGCTATTGGCACCGGACTGACGAGTCTTCGCAAAGCGAACCTTCACGAAAAGGGTGCGTTCTATACGGGCTTTTTTCAGCTAGCCATCGGCTTTGAAAGATTTGCCAAACTTGGATTGATTCTGGATCATATGGCGCACAACAATCTGACAGCTCCCGGAGCGTCCGCAGTAAAGGCTATGGGGCATGACATTGTTGCTCTATACAGCTCATTAGAAGCAAAAGCCGGATTACGGGGCTATGCACTTCAAGCACCGTTTGCATGCACTACCGAAGGAAAGCGCATTTTGGAATTCCTATCTGAGTTCGCAAAAGGGATGCGCTATGCAAATCTCGATGCGCTGGCAAGTGGAACGCCAAAACCAACTCCGCTTTCGGAATGGGCCAACCTCCTCCAAGAGATCATGGAAGTGAAGATCCCAAAGTCAAAACGCGACGCTGTTCATTCCCGCTCGGAAGCACTCGGACTTGCGGTAGGCGGGTCTGCAATCGTCCTTGGCACGGATCTAAGAGGCTTGCCTCTTGATTTTGTTTCGGCATTTTCTACACCGAAAATTTATGAAATGGTGGCTCCTCACATCATCTGGGAAGTGCTGCTTCTTCTGGCGCCAATCAGAGAATTTGTTGTGCACACAGGCGTGCTGTCGAGGCAGCTTGCAGCTTCTTTGGGAAGAGACGGTGTTCCTTACATGCCCGATTTTTTTGAGTTTATCTGGCCTGATCGGGAAATCCAGACGAGAAGAAAGCGCTGGCCAGACTGAGGCAGGTCAGACTGCGGTGTTAGAAAATTACTTGTTGCGAAACTTCGGCGCGTCGTCTTTTGGATGCCATCTATCATAAAGCCAGGTGAGATTGGGGAAAGTGCCTTCAGGAGACAGTTGTCCTGCGCTGATCCAATCCGACCCATCCATTGTGCCGTTCAATCCCTTGATGTGAGCTTCAACATATTTGCGAATCTGTCTGTAGAAATGGTCCTTGATAATGTCTTCATCATAAACCTGCTGACGGACTCCCGTTGCTGCCATCTCAAGGTAGTTTAGAACGTCGAAAATACGTCGCTTTACAATCGGATCTGCGGCCGCAAGACGGTAGTCGTAATGGCCGTCAACCTTGAGTGCTTTGTCTCGAATATCATTCGTGGCAGCTACATAGTAAGTATTTGTTATATATGTTTGAATGACTTGAAGGCTCCGTTCAACAGTGCGCTGATGTCTGTCGGCAGATAATTGATAACCGAAGTTGCTGAGTTGCCAGCCGCCGATAGCGACGGCAATAATAGCGGTTAGAGTGGTAATTGACGTGGTGATTACCTTAAATGGGGTTTCTTGCTCAGGCATATGAATCGAATGAAAAAGATCACAAAAAGCGGCAGGCACCCCTTTCAGGCTGCCTGCCGCGTACGCTTCAGGTGAATTAGCAGTTAGGTGCCAGCTCCAGTGTGTGTTTCACACGCTTTATTCGTAAAAGCCCATATTGTTGCATGTATTTAAAATTCCGTTCCCGTTCCCAATGGCGCAGATCACTGAATATCAAAAAGATAAAGTTTTGGAAGATGGAAGCAGGCTGTCAGCGAACGTGGTCAGACAGGAGCATCAGTGTCGAAATTCCCAGGACCGTAAATTTGCTCGAAGGCCGGGTCGTTGATAATCGCCATTCGGTGGCTAGGTTCAATCCTCTGAGCCTGTGTCAATGCCGACCGGCAGCCAGCCAGCTCATTCAACGCCGCATGGCATTTTGCTTTGAGGAGGTGGTACTCGCCACTGAAGCCCGGCATTTGGCCTCTGTGGACTGTAGCCAGTTCAGCGCCTCTGGGAACTCTCCGGCATCATAGCGAAGCTTCGCCACCTCCAGCATCAGCTCCACATTGTCGGGATCACCAAAGCACAAATTCTCGGCCAGATACGACGCCGTGAGAAGCTGGCCGGATTTCACAAGGATGGTCGTGTGAAGGACGATCACCTCCTTGGTGATCTTGAGTCTCGGCGGGAGCTTTTCCAAAAGCTCCAGCGCGTCTTCCAGCATACCCAACTCAATGAAGCCTTCGATGGCGTCACAGGTTATGCGGAATTCCTCAGCGTTCATGGGATTTGGGGAGCTAGACTGCGCCTTAACAGATTGATCGTCCAGTCATAGAGGCCCGGTTCCTTGCTTTCACGAGATCCGGGGATGTTGAGCGTCTGGATGGCACGGTCAGCGATGAAACTCTTCAACGCTTTTTCCGGTCGTGCGGTGGACCTGCTGATGTGCAAAAATGGCTTGCCGTGTTTTTGTGCAAAAGCCTTTGTCTTCAAGGAACCACCCGAGAGGGAGTCGCCAAGGGTAAAGACAACGGTAGCGTCTGAGTCCCGAACGTTCCATTCAGTTGCGGATAGCCGGTGCGAGTTTAGATGAATGCTGCTGTATGCTCCTGCTTCCTGTAAACAGATTTTAACCCCTCCGTGCGACAGTGACAGGAAGGAGGCACAATGGCAGACGAGCTGAAGCTACGCTTTGATCGGGAAACGATGCGGTTTCTCCAGGGCAAAAAATCATCCGGCCAATATCGGTCGGCTCAAGATTCCATTAGGCACCTGGTGCGACAGGAGTTCACGAGGGAACAAAATCAAAACTCCATGTGGCTCCGCAATCAACTGAGGCCCGGACTTCAGGCGGCGAAAGACGATTTCATTTTGCTTGATACCTTTGCCATCATTGCAGAGGCACGACGCCGGAGGCAGAAGGATGCAGATTAGAATCTGCCCGTCGGCGCGGGAGCACCTGATCCGGGCCTGGATGGATGCCAGCCAATTCCATCACGATGCAGACGCCTACATTCTCGATCTGCTGAGCGCAGTAAAGGGTAGTGTCGGCTCCACGGCCTGGAGCCCCGTCTGCTCTGATTTTGCCGAAGATCTGTTGTTCGTTCGGTGCCGGAATCACCTCGTATTTCTGCGCGTCTTGGGGCGTGAAGAAATAGGCGTCGTGGCAGTCTTGAATGTGCATGCTTGCGCAGGCCATAATTTCAACTGCGCCCATGCACAGTGCCAGAGATCGCAGCCGCTGTTTGCTGACACATGACGGGGTCAGATCGGGGCGTTGCGGGGTGTCCCCGCTTGAAAGGGTAGCGCCGCACAGAGTAGGCGCGGGGGAAAGGCTTTCCTCCAAAGACACAGAGTTACCTATTGAATGCCAACGAGGAAGACGCTTTACTGCCAGTCGCATGACAAGTTTTCCTTCCGCCGCCCAACTCACCAAAGCCGCCAAAATCGCAGAACAGATCGAAGAGTTTCAAAAAGAACTCGCCTCCATCATCGGCGGTGAGGAGGCAAGCGCTTCCGTCAAAAAGGAACCGAAAGTAAAAAAGACTCGCCGCACCATGTCACCGGAAGCGAAGGAAAAAATCGCGGCTGCGCAGCGCAAGCGCTGGGCGAAGAGCAAGCGCGCCCAAAAAGCGGACGCTCAAGTGGGCTGATTGTCTAGGACGATCACGGCTCTGGGGTTTTGAGCGGACGGAACCGTAGCCGTTGCGAGAGTGGCGGCAATGAGGGAAAGCGGTGGTTTGCCGCCTCACGCACAAGGCGGAGGTTTGGTCCAAGAGGCAGAAGGCTGGCAAGCTGGCCGTTGGCGTCGAGTGCCGGACTGGGACGGCTGAGACGACGAAAGGCGGGCTTGTGGCGGTGGCCGCGCGGAGCCCCAGGGTGGGAGGGCGGGCACTTCACGCGTTAGGGGCGTTACGGGGTGTCCCCGTTAGAAAGGGTAGTGCCTCACGCAGTAGGCACGAGGGAAAGACCTTTCCCACGGAACGATTCAGTCACATTCCCAAAGTCCCACGGCCAAAAGCCTGCGAGTGCCGAAACACTCTGCGTATGGCTACCGACGAAACTGAAGAAGACACCACCGAGGAAGACGAAGGCGATCTTACCACCGAAGAGCAGACTGAAATCGAAACCGAAGGCGATGAGCCCTCGGGAGGCACCGAGCCTGAGCCGGAAGAATAGGCGCGTTTCAATTCGCTAGTGCGGCCCGCCCAGGGAGATCCTGGGCGGGCCGTTGCGTAGCTAGTATTCGCTCGTCAGCATGATGACCCTGTCCACGCAGTAGAAGGTGATTTCAGCGAGCGGGAAGTCTGTGAACTCGATTTTCTTCGTGTGGACGGTTCCGCCGTTGCCGTCTTCACAGGCAAGGGTGGCGGTGTGGTCAGGATTGACCTTCAGACGCCAGAGCTGGAAGGGCTGGGCTGCCACAGGCTGGAGGGCCTGCGCCAGGGCGATTTCATCCAGGAGCCAGTAGGCTCCGACCCGCTCAGCCAGGTATTGCATGCCGTCCGTGTAGAGGACGGTGCGGGCGAGCGGGTGGCGGTACCATTGGTCGGTGCCGGTGAACTGCTGGAGGTCAGCTTTGGTGAGTGTGTTCTGCGTCATGTTTTGCTCCTGTTTTGTGTTAAGCCCCATGTGCGGGGTGGCGACGCGGACGCAGAGGCTTGAAGGCTGGCAGTCATGCCTCCCACACGGGAGCGCCAGCGAACGGAGCGGGCAGGAGGTTGACGGCCAGACGGCCTCTGCCAGGACAAGAAGCCCCGCCCAAGGGCTTGCAATCAGGAGCAAGGCAGCAGAACCACGGACGAAGCGCCGGCAAGATGGCACAACGGTAGCGCACACAGCGCCTGAGCGGAGCACGGGGCGTTGCGGGGTGTCCCCGCTAGAATGGGTAGCGCCACACGCAGTAGGCGCGAGGGAAAGGCGTTTCCCTTCCATCGATCTGTAATTGACCTTCTCAGTTCAACGTAATGCCAAGATGCTGCATCACGGCAGGAAGGTTCCAGCGGATCTGATTTCGGCCCCTTTTGCCTTTAAGGTTCATATTCAGATGAATCGGGGGCGGCATATCGCCGCGCTTCGCCATGTCGATAAGGGTTTCCGGCTTCGCAATGCTCAGGAACCGGCACAACGTCTGGCTATCGACCAGCTCGATGCGCTGGCCGTTCTCAAGATAGACGTTGAACGACTTCATGCCTCTCATACGCCATGACGCCGGTAGAAAACCGGCGGGCTGGCGAGGGCGTCTCAGCGCAGATCAACGAGCCAGAATACGCGCAGCGGATGGCGGCGAGTCTTCCATGCACGGACGCGGACCGCAGCATCAGCAGCGCAGCGAAAGTCTGATGCGAAGGGGCCAGCGTTGGTGCGTCTGATGTCTGGCTGAGCTGGCAGGGCCGAGTGGCGACGT
>DASWXG010000650.1:0-2526 GCA_036405615.1 Prosthecobacter sp.
GCAGTGCGGGCAGGCCAGGTGGTATAGCCTCCCAGGCGATGCTGCTCAGGAGGTGGAATGTAGCCTTCGGCACCATTCGCCAGTTCAATGTTAAAGGTGGCTGCCAGCGGGCTCTGCTGCTTGATCTTCAGTCCGGTGATGCCAAATACTTCGTTAGGCATGGCGGCAATGCCGAGATCTCCGATCTTCAGCGCCTGGAGGACCAGTTCCGTTTTGGGGTTTTCATGGATCCATGCAGCCTGTTCCGCATATACCTCCGGCTGGTTTCTCGGGGGAATCGTGCCTCGTTGTTCATTGAGTATAGCTGCCCATTTTAGACGCTCTGGAGAGGGCAAACGGCGGCCCAGGGGAAGTTTGGCTTCTGCCATTGTCACAGGAAGATCCGGCCGGTGTTGAATCTGCTTCCACGCCTCCAGCGCCAGAGCGGTGAGCCCTTCGGAATACTGCTGGCGTGTGTAGCCTTCTTTTTTGGCCCGGCTGTAGTCCATCCAGTGCTGGTCGCCGCTGGTGCCCTGGGTGACAATGCCCACCGTTTCTCCGCCCAACGCTTTTTCAAGCCCCCTCGAGACCTCGCCAGAATAGTCCGCAGAGAAACCGTCTCCGCTGCCGAAGTAGTGCATGGAATAGTTGGCCAGCACGCAGATAGGTTTGCCGCTTTGGGCGTCCACAAAACTCAGCAGGGAAAGCTGCGGATCGGTAGGCCCGGAGGGGGCCAGGGAATCGGCGCTGAGGTAGCCGGGGTGCATCATGGCCCGGATGGTTTTGTCGCCGAACGGGTCTTGCCCCACCTTGTCCGGGCGCCGGATCCAGCGTCGGCAGTTGGTGTAGGCGTGGGCATCCACCGCGGTCCAGCCAGCTTTCGCTTCCTTCAGACGTCTGTGGGCCGTTGTGATGGCTGCGGCCACCTGCGGAAGCATCTGGGCTGTGTAGGCCTCATCTTTGCGGGTGCCCAGGCACATGGCCATGGTGCTTGGCGCAGAGTGAGTATGGGTGGCCGAGATCAGAATCCGGCTGCCGGGAATGCCGGTGTCTTGGGTGACCAAGGTTTTGATTTGTTCGCAGACATCCGTGGGCAGCATGCAGGAGTCCACCACGCAGAGGGCCACCGTTTCGGGACCGGACTTGATGACCAGAGCGCGGGCAAAGAGCGGATCATCCACCCGTTTCCACAGGCCCTGCAGGAAGCCGCCGTTGCGGATGGCCGGCAGTTTCCGCGGGGAGATGTCTGCTGTGGCTGCTCCGGCCAGGAGAGGATCAGCCTGCAAGGCCGTGCTCAGACCCGTGGCCATAAGTGCCGCGAACAAAAAGTGTTTCATGAGAGAAGGTGCCCGGGCAGAGCTTCAAAATCGGCTTCCAGGAAAGAGGCCACTTCGGGAATCCAGCGGTTTTGGACAAAGGCGACGTGCTCGGGATGGGCGCTGTAGGCGTCGTAGGCTGCCTGTGTCTCGAAGCGCATGGAGATGCCAAACGTGTGTGGATTTTTCCCGCTGGTCTGCCGGCGAATGACGAAATCCTGCATGCCTGGGATGCTCTTCAACGCATCAGCAGTCCTGAGAAAATCCAGTTCTTCGGCAGAGCCGCGTGCATGCTTGAGGAGGAAGGTAACGGTGTGTTCGATCATGATGGGAATGAAGAGATGGAGAGGAAAACGGAGCCCGGCTGGCGCCTCGGTTAGAAGCCGGAACCGATGGCCCAGTGCAGGGCGTCCTGGATGTGTTCGCGCATGGCAGCGGCGGCCTGGTCCTCGCCTTCGCGCAGGGCCTCCACGAGGCGTTTGTGGGAGGCTGCGGGAAATTCGGCCTCGGGCTGGACGGACTGGTCCAGAACCACCAGGCGGGGGAGAAGCGGCAGCAGGGCCGCCTCAAGAGTGGGCACCTCGGAGAACCGGACCACGGCGCGGTGAAACTGTCTGTCGGCTTCCCGGGCGACCTCGAGATCCCCACCCTCCTGAACCAGGGCATCCACCTTGGCAGCAAGCTGCCCCAGAACCCGAAGACTGCCCGGTTCGGCCCTGGCGGCACACTGGCGTGCGGCTTCGCACTCCAAGGCCATGCGCAGGATGAAGTCCGCCCGGATGGCGGTCAGATCCCGTGTCCGCACTTTGGCCCCCACCTTGGGTTCCATTTCCACCAGGCCTTCGTGCTCCAGGGCACGCAGGGCTTCGCCCACGGCATTCATTCCCACCCCCAATTCCCGGGCGATGGGGCGCAATGTCAGCCGGGTTCCGGCTTCAATCTTGCCCGAGAGAATCTGGGAGCGCAGTTCCAGAAAGGCCTGGCGGGATTTGCTGAGGAAAGACGGGGTAGCCGGAGAAGAGGTCATTTTTAAAAAATGATGGAACAGTGTTGGAACACTGTTTGTACGATTTTTGGAACTGTTTCTATCAAGCCTGGACAGGCGAATGGAACGGATTTGCCGGATGCGGCTGCTGCGTCCATAGATGCAGGCATGCCTGACACGCTGCGCCAAATTCTTGCCTCTGAATCCCCCCTGTCTGACATCGTCGTGAAGGGCTGGGTGCGGACC
>DASWXG010000651.1:0-1700 GCA_036405615.1 Prosthecobacter sp.
GGACTTGGTAACCTTCTTTGTTATCCTTGATGATCCAGCCTGCGGCTTCCAGTTCCTTGCGCAGCACATCCGCCGCCGCCCAGTCCTTGGCCTGCTTGGCCTGCCAGCGCTGCTCGGCCTTTTCGGCAATGTCCGCAGGCACGTCAGCAGCGGCCTCTTCCACCAGCACAGGCAGCTGAAGCCCGAGGGCCGTCAGCAGGAAATGCAGACCTGCCAGGGCAGACAATGCATCTGGCAATGCCAGCGCCGCCACCTTGGTTTTGTTGATGAAACCAAAGATGTCCCCCAGCGCACCCGGAACATTCAGATCGTCATTCAGGGTGTCCCAGGCTGCCGCCAAGGGGCCGGGGCCGGGGCCTGTTCCTGTCACGGTGCCGGTTTCCCCCGTGGCAAGACGGAGGGCTTTCTCAAACTTCGCCAGCTTGTGCAAGGCCTGCCGGGCCGCATCCAGGGAATGAAGGGTGAAATTCAGCGGTGTGCGATAGTGGCCGCTGATGAGCACATAACGCACCTCCGCAGGGGTGTAACCGCGACCCTGCAAATCTTCCAGCGTGTAGAGATTGCCCAGGCTCTTGCTCATCTTGCCGCCATCCACCAGCAGGTGGGTGACATGGAACCAGTGGCGGGCAAACTTGCCGTGAGTGGCGCAGCAGCTTTGCGCGATCTCATTCTCATGGTGAGGAAAAATCAGGTCCACCCCACCGCCGTGAACATCAAAGTCTTCGCCCAGGTATTCCAGAGACATGGCACTGCACTCCAGATGCCAGCCGGGCCTGCCTGCTCCCCAGGGACTGGCCCAGTGGTTGGGGCCGTCTTCCGGCTTCACGCCCTTCCAGAGGGCAAAGTCAGCCAGGGAATCCTTCGTGTATTCATCGCTGTCTGTGGCACTTGCGGCGGCTGAGGCACCCAGTTTCAGTTCACGGTCCTCCAGGTGGGAAAGGCGGCCGTAATCCGCAAACGAAGCCACCTTGAAATAGACACTGCCATCCGGCGTGGCATAGGCATGCCCGCGCTCGATCAGCGTCTCGATCATCCGGATCTGGTGCGGGATGTGGGCCACCGCACTCGGCTCCACATGAGGGGCCAGCAGGTTCAGCGCCGTGCAGTCCTTGTGAAACTTCTCCGTCCAGAAGCGGGTAAAGTCCGTCAGCGACTGCCCGGCCTTTTGGGAATCCCGGATGGTCTTGTCATCCACATCCGTCAGGTTGCGCACATGCAGCGTCCCCTGCCCGCCCTGTTCCACCACACGGCGGAACACGTCCTGCGCGACAAACGTGCGGAAGTTGCCGATGTGGGCCGGGCCATACACCGTCGGCCCGCAGCAGTAAAAGCGCAGGGTTTGGCCATCCAGAGGGACAACGGCGCGCGCAGAGCGGGTAAGAGTGTCGTAGAGGTTCAGGGGCATGGAAAAAAGACGAAGATGGCGGCGATACTACGAAGACGAAAAGACTGCAACCGGGACGCTGCAAAACAAGTACAGGGGTGCCCGAACTTCAGGCCGGAAATCCATTCAAAGGCGGCACCGGTTCAGGCCGCGCCTCAGGACAAGGAAGCGGCTGCCGGGAAATCCGCCGGCAGAGACCGTCAACAGTCCGCGGAAGCAGCTTGTTCACGCTGCTGTTCCTGTTCGGGCGTTTCCTCACCCTCCAGATCCCTGGCTGCCCCGATTTTGAGGCTCACCCGGATACCGTGTTTCTCAG
>DASWXG010000652.1:0-3577 GCA_036405615.1 Prosthecobacter sp.
GGCAGACCAGGTGCTGTTCTACAACCAGAATGCCTGGCAAACCTCCTGGCTGGAACTCTCCGCCCAGCGTCATGAGTGGCGGCCCGTGGGCGACGTCACCCAGCCTTCCGCAGATGGCAGAGTCATCGTCCCCGGCACCGCCGTCATGTTCAAATCCGCCAGTGACACCGCCGCCTCCTATGTCGTCACAGGCCATGTCCGCACAGGTGCGTTTGTGCGCCCGCTGGATCAGACACACAACCTCCTCGCCCTCCCCTGGCCCGTGGACACCACGCCGCAGCAGCTGAAGTTTGACGCCACGCAGGGCTTCACCTCCGGCAAAAACAGTTCCGTGGCAGATCAGATCCAGCTCTACAACGGCGACGAAACCGCCAACGCCATCACCTATGCGATCTACTGGCTGCGCCAGAGCGGAACCACCGGCATCTGGAGCCCGAAAGCCGATGCCTCCGCACCGGATGTCAGCGCCACCCTGCGCCTGCCTGCCCACCGGGGTTTCTTCCTGAAGATCATGCCCCGTTCTGGAGAATCCGTGTGGAAGATGCCGGCCCTCCAGCCGTGAGGTGAGACACACCCGTCCCGCCAGCCTCCGCTGGCGGTGTGTGCAGACTGGATCTCGCAGGCAGGGTTCGCCCCCTGCTTCTTGACTCCCCTACCCGGCCCCGCTATCTCGTCGGTTCCATGATCAAACCTGAAATCGTCGGCACGCATATTTCCGTCTGGGGCGAAGGCCCGCTGTGGGACAAGAACCGTCTGCTCTATGTGGACATCGAAGCCTACAAGATCATCGCCTTCGACCCGGCCACGGGCGAGGAAAAGATCTGGGATGTGGGCCAGCGTGTGGGCACCGTGGTCGCCCGTGAACAGGGCGGTCTCGTCTGGGCTGGCGATCAGGGCTTCTTCTTCCTGGACGAAGAAACCGGCGTGAGCACGCCCATCGCCGATCCCGAGCCCGACCTTCTGGACAACCGTTTTAATGACGGCAAGTGCGACCCCCTGGGCCGTTTCTGGGCCGGAACCATTTCCCTGAAAAAGCGTCCCGAAGCCTCCCTCTACTGCCTGCACCGGGATCTCACCGTGGACAAAAAATTTGGTCCCGTGACCAACTCCAACGGCATCGTCTGGACCCGTGACGGTGCCACCATGTACTACATCGACACGCCCAGCAAAAAGGTGCGTGCCTTTGACTATGATGTCAGCACCGCCGCCATCAGCAACGAGCGTGTCATCTGGGATACCAGCGCCGACAGCAGCAGCCCGGACGGCATGACCATTGACAGCGAAGACCGTCTCTGGGTCGCCTTCTGCCACGGTGGCAAAGTGGTCTGCTTTGATCCCGCCACCCGCAGCGTGGTGCAGCAGGTGGACTTCCCCTGCATCGAAACCACCGCCTGTGCCTTCGGCGGCCCCGAACTGCGCGACCTCTACGTCACCACCGGCGTCAAACCCGGCCTGGAAGAAGAAACCGCAGGCCGCCTCTTTGTCTGCCGCCCCGGTGCCCAGGGTGTCCCCGCCACAGCCTTCGCAGGCTGATTCCCCAGGTCCGAGCCTCCACCGTTTCACCTCATGTCCTTCCGGCTCGAAATGCTGCAAGTGGCCCGCGTGGCTCCGAAGCTGCTGGGCGAGTCCACGGCTCTGGTCGCCGGATTCCTGAAATCCCGGTTCCATCCGGAAGGCGGCGTTATGGACCGGGGCGGCAAGCCGGACCTCTACTACACCGTGTTCGGCCTTGAGGGACTGCTGGCCCTCCAGGAAACCATTCCCGCAGAATCCACACGCTCCTGGTTAGGCCAGTATGGCGAAGGTGAAGGACTGGACTTCGTCCATCTCTGCTGCCTCGCCCGCTGCTGGGCCACGCTGGGAATGGAGGGCTTTCCTGCAGCCTCCCGCGCCGCCCTGGCTGCACGCATTGAAACCTGGCGCACACCGGATGGTGGCTATCACCAGGCGGCAGGCAGAAAAAACGGCAGCGCCTACGGCTGCCTCATCGCCTGGGGGGCTTACCAGGACCTCGACCTTCTGCCGCCCCAGGCCTGGGACATTGCCCGCTGCATGGACAGCCTGGAAACGCCGGATGGCGCCTGGTCCAACGAGCCCGGCCTCACGCTTGGCTCCACCACGGCCACCTCGGCCATGCTTTCCCTCTACCGCCATCTGCAGATGCCCGCACCTGCGGCCAGTGTGGACTGGCTGGTGCGCCAGTGCCTGCCTGACGGCGGCTTCCTGGCAGTGCCTGGAGCTCCCATTCCCGATCTGCTCTCCACAGCAGTCGCCCTGCATGCGCTGTCTGGAAACGACGCCGCCCTGAACCGCGTCCGCGAACCCTGCCTGGACTTCGTGGACACGCTGTGGAGTGCAGAAGGAGGATTCCACGGCAACTGGACCGACGATTTCCTCGATCCCGAGTACACCTACTACGGGCTGCTTGCCCTTGGCCACCTCGCCCTTTAGGGCCCTTGAAAGGAGCGCTGGCACTCTTGCCTGCCTCTTCCGTCTACGCGGCTTTGCCGCCATTTAAAAGGAAGCGGAGAAGTGCGCTGCCGCGAAGCGAATGGGGCTCAAGCCACCGTCAGCGGACCATCAAAAACCGTCAGGCTTATCACCTCCGTTTTGGCCACATGAGGGCCGTGAAGCTCACCTTTCGGCGCATGAAAAAGCGTGCCTTCCTGATACGACACGCCCGACTCCTCCCACTCGCCGGAAAGAATCCACGCCCATTCGTTGGCCGCCGGATGCACATGCGCAGGCACGGTGACACCAGCACGAAACTTGCGCAGCACCACCACGCCTCCCGTGGCTTCGTTCTTGTGCAGCACCTTCAGTTCCACGCCCTCATAAGGACCGGGCTGCCAGCTTTTTTCCTCTGCCTGGGCAATGTATTGAAACATGCCCCATGCAAAAGCGGCAGCGCAGGTCTGGCAAGCCCGCATCACACAGCAGACTCATTTTCATCGCCTCACCACTCCCCTTCCCGGCGGAATTTCTGGCGCACATTCTCACCAAAGTTCCGGCCCGCTGCGCTCAGATTTTCAATGACCTGGTCCATGGGCAGGCCCACGCTGCCGCGAGCCGCTGGGATCACGGTTTCACACTCGTTGCTGTCCATGAAACGGGAAGCTTCCAAAAGCCCGGTTTCCTCCCCGAACGGCACCGCCAGAAAACCGTGCTTGTCGGCATGGATCAACTGACCGGGCTGGATCTTGCGGCCAAACACCTCCACCTCGCAGCCCCAGCGTACGGGATGCACATGGGCATGCCCCACGCAAAAGCGGCGGGCCAGCGCCTTGAAACCCGCGTTCGTCATCTCATCCACATCCCGGATGGCCCCGTCCACAATCGTGCCTACACAGCCGAGCGCCCGGTGCGCATTGCTGTTCACCTCGCCCCAGAACGAACCGATGACCCGGGGTTTGTCCAGGTCCTGCACCACCACGATCTTAGGCCCGGGGACCCCGGCCACATAACGGCGATACTCCGCCCAGGCATCCGGGTTCGCCTCCCGGTGAGATTTGTCGGAAGGCTGGATCACCACCGTCACCGCAAACCCCGCCATCGGCCCCATCTGCGGCATGAAATC
>DASWXG010000653.1:0-3740 GCA_036405615.1 Prosthecobacter sp.
CGGCCTCCGTTGTCTGCTGTAGTGCCTGACCAGCAGAAACAGAATCAGCAAGACAAGGGGCCGGGAGATGAAGTGGAAGAAAGTGTCCATTCAGGTCTGCAAAGCGAGTGGGGTGAATCGAGTCAGGCCGGGAAAGATCAGACTTCAGCGGATAAAAGCAGCGCGTGGGATTTTCAGACGAGGGCAGAGGGTTCCTTATCCAACTCGAAATTTTCCCGGTTTGATACCTGCCAAAAAGTTCAGGTCAGCGGTGGCTGAAACTCCGCCTGCCTGCGCCAGCGCTGTCCAAATGCACGGCATTACCGCCATCCTCACACCGCTGCAGGCCGCCAGCGGGATCCACCTTTCCATGCCGCCCATGGCATCTGCACCTGCCGCCCTCTCACCCCCGCCTCACGAGAGGTATTTCAAAATGGCCTGCGTGCGGCTGTTCACATGCAGCTTCGTATAAATGTTCCGCAGGTGGAAACGCACCGTGGCGTAGCTGACGCCCACCTTCTCGGCTATTTCCTTGGTCAGGCACCCCTGTGCCAGGAGGTCCAAAATTTCCTCCTCCCGCCCCGTCAGCACATGCAGGCGCGGCGTCTGGGCGCTGGCATGGAAGGACTCCACCACCATGCGGGCTACCGAGGCACTCATGGGCGCGCCGCCAGACCACACATCCTGGATGCCCTGCACCAGCTCGTGCGGGTTGGAGCTTTTCACCAGGTAGCCGCTGGCCCCGGCCTTCAGCGCGCTGAACACCCTCTCGGCATCCTCAAAGGCCGTGAGCATGAGGATCTGGCAGCCCGGCACCGCCTTCTTCAGGGCGGCCACGCAGCTGATGCCGTCCATGCCCGGCAGCATGATGTCCACCACGGCCACATCCGGGGCAAAAGCTGCCGCGCTGGCCAGGGCCGCTTCGGCGCTGCCAAACTCCGCCAGCAGTTCCAGGGCGGGAGACCGCTGCACCACCTCAGCCAGCATGCCCCGCACCACGGCGCTGTCTTCAATCAGGATTGTCCGGATTTGTCCGTCATGCCGCACACCGGCCGGTTGCTTGCTCTCAGGCAAGGAGGCTTTTTTCATCTGGCGGATAGATGACCAGGGTTTCCAGCCCCGTCAAGCCGTCCAACTGGACAGGTCCAGCCCCTCCATTCCGTGCAAAAAGCCTAACCAGCGAACGAACAAAACGGCGGAGGCGCGGCTTCTCCGACCGCCTCCATCAAGCCTTGCAGCCTTGCGAATCAACGGCCTGCGAGACCCCACTCATACGGAGCGGGGGGCGATGCAGGGATTGGCGCTGACACTCAGCGCAGGCAGGCGGAGATGAGGCAAAACCAAAGCCAGCGGCCACCTTGGAGTCAACCGACAGCGTGGTCTTCCCGCGACGCCCCCAACGGAGTTCCGCACCGGCCTCACACCCTCACAAGAGCCGCCACATCGCCAGCATCCGGAAGTTGGCAGTGGTTGACCATGGTTTGCAATCGTTGGCCGTTGTTTGCAACCCACCCCCAAACATGCCGCCACGCACCACCTAACAAACATTCATTCGCACCCTCTAAACGGGCAGGACAGCAGGAGAATGCGGGCAACGCCCACAAAAACACACCTATTGTTAAACATCAAGCCGGTCCGGAACCCCGTTGGGGTTCGCCCTTGGGTTAAACAAGGCTCGCCCCCATCTTCCAGGGTAGCCGCTTCGCGGCAACCCTTCGCTATGATTCCGAACCCCCTTGGGGTTCACAAACCACCGCCAACCACCGCCAACCACCGCCAACCACCGCCAACCACCGCCAACCACCGCTCAACCACCGCTCAACCACCGCTCAACCACCCAGTTCCAGTTCCATCTGGATGTCGGCGCGTTTGTACGGCGTCGTGCGCCCGGTCACTTTCTTGAAACCGAGCTTGTGGTAGAGGCTGATGGCCGGTTTCAGCCGGGTGCTGCTTTCCAGGTACAGTCTGGATGCGCCCGCCTCCCGCGCGGCCTGCACCGCCGCCTGGCCCAGCCGCCAGCCGATGCTCTTGCCCTTGGCCGCCGGGGCCACGGCCATCTTCGCCAGCTCATAGTCATACAGCGGGTCATCCATCTTGATCAGCGCACACACGCCCACCGGTTCGTCCCGGTCCAGCGCCACCAAGATCTTGCCACCCTTGTCCAGGATGTAACCCTGCGGATCATCCAGCGCCTTGAAATCCGCCGGCTCCATCTCAAACCAGGTCGAGATCCACTCCACATTCAGCGCCTTGAACACCTCCCGGTAGCGCGGCTCGTAGGGCACGATCCGCACCTCACGGCTCTCGCGCTGCTTCTTCTGCTCCTTCACCCGCTGCAGCAGGGACTTGTTTTCCAGCAGCGTCTCCCACTCCTGCAGCGCCTCCCACAGATTGTGCGTCGCCTCATCCAGCAGGCTCTGCACCGCCGCATCCACATCCGTCCACGAGCCCGCCAGCTGCCCGGCCAGGGCCGTGCCCTCCGCCGTCAGCCGCACCTGCGTCCGGCGTTTGTCCGCCGCCGGGCCGCTGCTTTCCACCAGCCCCGCCGCCGTCATCTCCCGCACGATCTTGCTCACCGAAGGCTGCGAATGGCCGATCTGCTGGGCGATCTCTGAGATGGATTTCTCCCCTGTCTCCCCCGCCTCACCCGGCCCAGGCCCCCTCTCCGCCAGCACCCAGAAGACCGGGAACCACTTCGGCGCAAACCGCGCCCCATAGAGCTGGTACACATCCTCCGCCTCCTCCGTGATCTTCGCCGTCAGCAACCGCAGCCTGCTGCCAATCGCCATCTTGCCCGTTTTATCAAAGAATGCCGTTTTCATAATCAGTTATATAACTGATTATGCATTTAAGTAAAGAAATGTCAAATGAGGAGTGGAAGGGGCTAGGCGTACGACTGGGTTTCCAGGCCAAAATCACCCTGCCGATTGTGTTCCCAAGGTGGGCACAACGAGTAACGAGACGCTGTCAAACCGCTCGCAGCCGAACCGTTTCACATGAGCTTTGACACCCATTGTTCTGCTTCAATCAGGGCCGAATGAGGCGGCATTCACTCTTCAATAAATACATATAATTCTTATGATTACGGTTAATTCATTCAGAATTGCTCAATATGTATTATCCGATTATTATAATGTATATTGTTACTTTGATATTTTGAATAAATCTAATTGCTGATGTGCGAGCGAAGACACAGCACGGGCCACTTAAGCACTGAGACCCGGATCAATCCTCACATATTATGAAAACACTTCAAAATGACACCTTCTCGGTCAGTGATCGGCCTTGCTCACAAGGTCATTTACAGTCCTACATAGTAAAACAGCTTTTAGCTTTAATCTTAGGACTTGGTTTATTGTCAGCACCAGCACCTGCGCGTGCACAACCAGTGGCTCTGGATGACCTGGTGATCGTCGATGTCGGCCCGGATTCTGCCAAGGTCGGCGTCGAATTGCCCCCGCTCTTCATCGGCACGGTCAAGCTCATCTACAAAGACGAAGACGGCACGACGAATGACATCGTCAGGCTGAATGTCAATGCCCTCAATCTGATCGACCTTACACTGCCGATCAGCCTGACCAACTTGGCCCCGGACACGGCCTACACCGTCAAAGCGGTGGCGACCGGACTTTTGGGTACTGTCTACCAAAGCGCGGACACGTTGTTGGAAACATTACCGCTGGGAGGAAACCCGCTGCTGGATCTTGTGGCCCTGGATGTGGGGAGCGACTCCGCAGAACTGAGCATCCAGCTGCCGGAAC
>DASWXG010000654.1:0-4862 GCA_036405615.1 Prosthecobacter sp.
GGTAGCATAACCGCGGGTTTTGAGGCGTTCGGCCAGCGTTTCTTCTTCCTCGGGCAGATGCTTGGTCCAGTCTGGAATGCTCAACCGCGCGAAGGGCCGGTTATGTCCGGCAATCCAGTCGGTGATGTGCAGACGGGCAGGGGATTTGCCTGTCAGTACTGCGGCACGGGAAGGGGAGCAGACGGTGCAGGCCGAGTAGGCCTGGGTGAACTTCATGCCGTCCTTGGCCAGCCGGTCAATGTTCGGGGTCTCGTAAAATTTGCTGCCATAGCAGCCGGCATCGGTTCCCCCCATGTCATCAATCAACAGAAAGACGACATTTGGCGGACGCTCCTCCGCTTGGACGGAGAGAAGAGCGGCAGAGCAGACCAGAGTGAGCAGGAGGCGGGCGAGCATGGTTGAAACAGTCCGAACGAAGGACCTCAGACGTAGATTGCATGCAAGTGCCGTGAGTTCAAAAAAGCCGGCCACGGCAGGCAGGCTGTTTTTTGCTGAGCATTCCTTTTGCGCAGCATCGCCTTTGCATGCCTCATACGCCCAGTTGATCCTTCCGCTCCTTCGCCCCTGCCATGCCTGCCCTTGACTATCCGCCTCCGCTCCAGCGGGTGATTGCCCAGATCAAAACCCTGCCAGGTCTGGGGCCCCGCAGTGCGGAGCGCCTGGTGCTGTGGCTCATGCAGGAAAAAGTGCGCATTGCACCGCTGGTGGAAAGCCTTCAGGGGCTGGAGGAGCGCGTGCAGGCCTGCGACCAGTGCGGCTTTTTTGTGGACCGGGACAGCGAGTGCGTGCTGTGCAACAGCCCGAAGCGCAATCCGCAGATCATCTGTGTGGTGGAACAGGCGGCGGATGTGCTGAGGCTGGAGCGCTCCGGTGCTTTTGGCGGCCTGTATCATGTGCTGGGCGGCAAGCTGTCGCCGCTGGACAATGTGACACCGGACGACCTGCGCATCGGCCCGCTGCTGCAGCGGCTGAAAACGCAGTCCGTGGAGGAGGTGATCCTGGCCGTAGGCAGCGACGTGGAAGGTGAGGCCACCGCCAGCTACCTTGGAGACATCCTTCGCAGAGAAGGCATCGCCGTTTCACGTCTGGCCCAGGGCATGCCTGCGGGCGGCGGCCTGGACCATGTGGATGAACTCACGCTCTACCAGGCCTTGCAGGGACGGAGACGGGTGTGAACGAACCCAAAGTCATACGGTTGAGTGCAATCAGCCCAGCCATCCATGCCTTGAGACTTCAGGAGTGAGGCCATCCGGCCCCAGCCATGAGGGCTGGAAGCCCACACTCCTTGAAGAGGCTTTGCCATTTCATCAGTCCCGCTGACGAACCCGTGTCAAAATGCGGCAGATTGCTCCCTGCCGGATACTACTTCTTCAAGCTGAGGCAGACCACATGCCCTTCGGAATTGCGGGCGAAAAGCTGGCCGTTGGCGAGGACGGGTGTGCTCCAGCACTTGCCGTTCAGGATCTGGGCCCGGGAAGTTTCTTCATAGGCGGCCGGATTGGCTTTCACTTCCACGAGTTCCCCCTTGGCCGTGAGGATGAGCAGGCGGCCGTCAGCCGTGGCGGCCAGGGAACCGAAGCCAATGTCTTTCTCCGCCCAGACTTCTTCGCCGTCGCTGAGGCGCACGCATTTGAGGGCGCAGCGGCTGTTGTGGTCGCCATCGATGCCATACAGATGGCCCTGGATGAGGACGCTGGAGTTGAACATGTTTTTCAGCGCCTTGTTCTCCCAGAGCTTTTCGGGCTCGCCTTCCGGCAGCAGCTTCAGGTGGGTGCATCCTTTGTTATACCCGGTGGAGATGAACAGAGTTTCCGGACCGGTGAGGATGGGGTCTGCTGCATTGACGCCGTAGCGTGTGTTCCAGCGGTAGGTCCAAAGCTGTTTGCCTGTGGCCGCCTCCACAGCCGTGTAGGCATCGCCGGAGCCAATGACAACCAGCTGCTTCCCGCCGAAGGTGAAGGGGTAGGGGGTGGAGTAACCGGCATTGTCCACCTCGCTCTTCCACACCGTTTTGCCGGTGGCTTTTTCCACGGCCACGCCAGCTTTGCCGACATTCAAAATGAGCAGGTTCCCCTGCACCAGGGGAGCCCCGGCAAAGCCCCAGTCCGGGATGTTGGCACCGGTTTCCTGCTGGATGTTTTTCTGCCAGACCACTTTGCCCGTGGCCAGTTCCAGGCACATCAGGTCGCCCCAGCGGCTCAGGTGCCACACTTTGTCGCCTTCGATGGTCGGCGTGGCGGAGGTGCCGCCTTCATAGTATTTGTCGCCGAGATCCGCCGCATAGGAGTGCTTCCACACTTCCTTTCCGCTCTGGGCATCCAAGCAGAAAACGGTGTCCTGGTCGTCCGCATGGCCGGTGGTCAGCACCTTGCCCTGGGAAGCGACAAAGGAGGAGAAACCCAGACCCACTTCGGCCTCCCACATCACTTTCGGTTCGGCTTTCAGCTGCCAGTCGGTCTCCGGGGAGATGCCATCATGGGCTGGGCCGCGCCACACTGGCCAGTCGGCTGCGATGACCGCGGATGTTCCGGCAAGGAAGAGCAAAGCGTGGAGCAGGGTGGGAGCCTTCATGAGATGGGGATGATACGGTAACTACGTGTCTCGCAAGGCGGTTGGCAACAGCAGTCTGCGGGACAGATGTTCGGTTGTGCATCCCACTTTCGTGAGGTGGCATTGGTTGGGCTGCCGGAAAAAAGAGGGCGGGCTTTACTCGTGCAGCGTTTTAAGCCGGGGTTCGTCCAGATTCAGCCGGTACATGAGCTGGTTGTAGTCGTATCTGGGCGTCGCCAGCGGATTGCCGGAAAAACTTTCCGTGTAGGTCCCTTCAAAATAGATCTCGCGGCCGCCTTCCTGGTCGAAGAACGCGTGGTGGCGGGGATTGTAGAAAGTGTATTTGGGATGGCTGGCGATCTTCACCGCCTTGGTCCACGGCCCGGCGGGAGACGGGGCTTCTGCATACCAGACCTCGCCCAGATAAGACAGTTCTCCGGCCTCCTGGCTGGCGATCATGATCCAGCGTTTTCTCCAGGCGTTCCAGTTCACGCTGCTGCGGTGGATCATCACAGGTTTGCCCGTGGCCGCGTCGCGCACTTGCAGGCGGGCTTTGTCGGCCGGGATGTCACCTTTTTGGATGAGGACTGCCTCTTCTTTCTGGGTGATGGGAGGCTTTTCCTTCTGCCACCGGTAGTCCTGATCCGGCCCTGACCAGGCAAGCGCCTCATAGGCCTGGGGATCCAGGATGCTGTCGAGATCATCCTTTACACGGGTGACCGGGAAACTCTCCATGAAATACCAGTGGTTGCCGTCCTTGACGGCATTGCCCACAGGGTGCTGCCAGGACATCGTCTCCGGCAGCGGTCGGGCAGAGACAAAATGCCCTTTAGCTTCATCAAACTGAGTCAGCCCTTGTTCGACACATTTGTCCAGGCGCTCATACCGGCCGTAGTGGCCTAACAAATGATCTTTTCCTGAGCTGTCCGGGGTGGTGAGGAGGCCGAAGATCCACACGGCGCCTTTGCCCTCCAGTGGCAGCATCCGGCGGGGATGCCCCTGATCGTCCGTGAGATAGCTGATCCGGACACCTTGATCCGGTGCCAGACCGCCTTTGCCAGAAAGATCAGACCACGCGCAGGTGGTCTGAAAGTTCCCCAAGGGATAACGTGCCACATTGGTGTCGCCCCACAGCCAGAAGAGGCGGTCGCGCCAGGGCAGAGCCTGCACACTGTCCTGGCCGGTCACTCCTGCAGGCAGAGGCGAGTCTGGTTTCGGAACGGAAAGCTCCAGAAGGGTGCTGTCCCGGTAAATACCCTGGCCGGTGATGCGGTAGAGCCGTTCGGCGATGTTCTGCCGCTGCACGCGGATCTCCGCTTTCCCGCCTGCTTTGGGCGTGAGCCTGGCCCCGGCATAACCAAAACCGTCTTTCTTCAGGCTGTATCCCGGGCCGCTCACGCTAAAAAACACCTCGCCATCCATCAGGCCGGGTTCCTGAAAGGCCACCCAGCCTGCGCTGTCGGTGACAAAGGTCTGATGATTCGTGGTGGTCAGGGTGATCAAAGGCACCCCGCGCCCCGTTTCCTCATCCACAACACGGATGCCAAACCAGTCTTCCGGAGCCGCAGCGAGGGAGGAACAGCAGAGAAAAAAGGCGCAGAGGGCACGCATTTGCGGGTTTTAGCACCCCTGGCAGCCGGTAAAAAGGCTGAATCTGCCCGTTAACCGCAGAAGTTCATCAGCGAACGGCTTGTGTCAGGCCACATTAGAGGCTACATGCCCGGTTCACATGTTTGTTGATCAAATCAAAGTCTATGCCCGGGCCGGAAAAGGCGGGGATGGCAGTATGCACTTTCACCGGGGCAAGTTTCGCCCCAAAGGCGGACCCGACGGCGGCGATGGCGGCTGGGGTGGGGACGTGGTGTTGCAGGTGGACTCCAGCACCAACAGTCTGCGCCAGTTTTTCTTCAATTCCAAGCTGATCGCCCAGGACGGCCAGAAGGGCGGTGGCAACCAGTGCACCGGACGCAGCGCCGAGGAAGTGGTTTTCAAAGTGCCTAGCGGGACCGTGATCACCAAGATCATCGAAGAAGAAGATCCTGAAACCGGGGAGGTAACGACCCGCTACGAGCCTTTTGCCGATCTCACCGAAACCGGAGAGCGTTTTGTCCTCTGCAAGGGTGGCAAGGGCGGCAAAGGCAACGTCCACTTCAAGACCAGCACCCACCAGGCCCCGCGTGAGTTCACGCCGGGTGATGATGGCGAAGAAGGTTTTTTCCACTTCGAACTGCGCAGCATCGCTGACGCCGGTTTCGTGGGCTTCCCCAATGCCGGCAAGTCCACCCTGCTTTCCAAGCTGAGCGCGGCCCGTC
>DASWXG010000655.1:0-8275 GCA_036405615.1 Prosthecobacter sp.
TAAAATCGGCCTGACCATCAACCTCGCAGTGGCGCTGATCGCCGCGCTCCGCCTGTTCCTCGGCGGCGGCGTTATCTGACGGGAGGCAGCTTTACCCGCCCGTGCTTCACGCTGACATGCGGGTTGTCACGGGCGAGGAAGCGCCACGGAAAATCCACCGCCTGGCTGATGCCCACGCGGATGTCTGCCACGACTTCCACCGGCTGCTGACGGGGGCGCAAACCGCAGCCAGGTGGTCTGCCACGCCCGGTCATGGGCGTTCCGTGATGGACGCCCCCCATGCCCAAAGCGACGGCCAGTTTGCCGGGGCCTGAACAAAGGTCTGTCAGTTTCTGCCGCTGCCTGCGCTCCTTCATGGCAGCAATGCCGGTGAGCGGTTCCAGAGCCCGCACAAGGATCAAGCCGTCCCGTTCCCCGCCTTTCACCAGCAAGTTGAACAGCCAGTACATGCCGTAGTTAAAATAGACGTAGGCTGTCCCTGGCCGCTGGGTTTTCACAAACTCCCGCGAGCTTGGCCGCGAGGCGGTGTGGCAGGCGAGGTCGTTCTCCACAGCATAGGCTTCGGTCTCGACGATGATGCCCGAACTGCCCTGCCAGACCAGCTCCGTGCCGATGAGGTCCTGGGCGACGGTGAGGACATCCCGCCTGAAAAAATCTGTGCCTAGGAAACCCATGTTTACAGCCCGGTGGGGTGATCCACAAACTCCCACGGCAGGCCGAACTGCGCCTGCACCTGCTGCGCCAGCGCCTTCACACCAAACGTCTCAGTCGCATAGTGGCCGCCATAGAGGACATTGATGCCCAGCTCTTCCGCCAGGGTGTAGCTCCAGTGAGGTCCTTCGCCAGTGATGAAGGTGTCCACGCCAGCCTTCGCGGCTGCGGCCACCTCAGAGCCTGAGCCGCCCGAGGAGATGCCGATCTTGCGGGTGGTCTTGGGTCCTCCCCGACACACATGAACAGCGCCCCCCCCGAGGGCCGAGATGAAGCGGGACACCACTTCATCCAGGGACAAGGTCTCTTCACAAGTGACCCCGACAGCCATGCCTTTGTATTCGAGGAATCCGCCCGTGGGTTGCAGGCCCATGGCCTTGGCGATCTGGGCGTTGTTTCCCAGCTCCGGGTGAACGTCCAGTGGCAGATGGGCGCTGTAGATGGCCAGATTGTTCTCCAGGGCGAGGCTCATGCGTTCAAAGGCGGCCCCGGTCCAGGGCTGCAGGCCGTTCCAAAACATGCCGTGGTGGACCAGCAGAAGGTCTGCACCGGCGGCGACTGCCTTTTTCACGACGGGCAAGGTGGCATCCACGGCCGCCACCACTTTGCTGACCTGGCCGCTCCGGCTGCTGAGCTGCAGTCCGTTCACGGCGCTGGAGTAGTCCGGCAGTTCCCGGATGCGCAAGGTGCTGTCGAGGTGGGCGGTCAGTTCATGAAGATCCATGCGCAGCAACAGACCACGGCAGAAGGCCGGACTCCACCAAATTTCTCGGGCCGGGAATCAGCGCACCGGGGCAACCGGGCCGATGCTCCAGGTGTAAAACTTGTCCAGCGGCTCGTGCGTTCCGGAAGCCTGGTAGTCCGGAAGGTCTTTGTGGGTCTGGTCGAGTTTGCGGCTGAGCAGCGCACTGCCGGAAATGCTGGCGGCCACGCGGTCCTTTTTGGAATCGAACACACGGGCATCGGTGGAACGGGCCTTGGTAAGGCTCTGCGCCACAAAATGGACACGGTAGGTGTTCGAGCGCGTGGTGAGACGGGAATAAAGGTGCGCATAGGGGCGCTCCTTGCTGTTGTCACCCGTCAGACGGTGCTTGGCCCAGAAGGCCTGCATGTCTGCCACGGTGGTTTCAAAGGCAGGATCGGTAAGGCCTTCCGGCACCAGATATTGCTCACAAATCTGGCCCGCGGTGAGGAAGACATCTCCGCGGTCAAAAATTTCTTTCTTCCACAGACCCAGGGTCTGCTTGGGATCCAGGTGATGACGAAAACGGCTCATGGGGTCGGCACCGGTCTTGTAAGTGCCCGCAGCGGAATCAGGAATGGCCATCAGAGTTTCCGCCTTCATGGCAGCGTGCAGGGCCGTAGCACGGGTGATGTGGCGGAAGGGGAGGATCTCGTGATTCAGGTTGATCTTTCCCTCCGTTTCCAGGTTGTTGCTCAAAGGCTCGGGCTCCAGCACCGGTGTCCAGAACAGGTCTAACAACAAGTGATCCGGCGGCGTGTTGGCGCCATAATGACCGGGATGCGGACGGAAGAGCAACGTTTGCCACGGCACATGCACACGCACCCCCGTAGGCAGGCTGCCGAACATGACGGGGGAAGGAATCAGGCGTTGCGGACTGAAGGCGGTGAGAGTGACCGGAGGCACCCGGCTGGCCACCTGGGAGACATTGTCAAAGTAGGGAATCTTGCCGTCTTTGACCGCCGACCAATGCCCGTCATCCGGACGGTTGGTGTAGGGCCCGTCCGGGGCGGAGGCAATGCCGTTGTCAAAGTCGCCCGTGATGCCGGGGTGGATGGAGCCACGCAACTCCCGATCCAGACGCACCGCCTCGATGACATTGGAAAAAGATTGCTGGGCCCCTGTGGAAGGCGGTGCCGGTGCGTCTCCACCACTGGCGCTGGCAAGAAACTCCGGCACGTCCGGGCGGAAATCGGCCGGATAGTTCAGGTCTTCCACATAGCCCCGGTGCTGGTCTGGCTGCACGGGCAAGATCTGGTCCCGCAGGTTGTGGGCGAGACGGTCGTGCCCCCATCGCGGATGCGGAGTAAAGAGGTTGATATTGATGTCCCCTTTTTTGCTGACCTGCCAGCGCCGGGCCGCTGTGAGACGGTAGTCGCCGTGGGCAGGCGCCAGGCCCTGCACGACATCTGTGGAAGCAATGAAAGTCCCGCCTTTTTCGGCTGCCCGCAGGATGCGCGTTTCCAGGTCAGGCGACACGGCGTCCATGGCGAGGGATGGCAGAGGAATCTTGGCCTCCGGATGGATGTCCGGAAGGGTCAGAGGCACGATCTGAACCAAGTCCTCCGAGCCCGTGCTGCCAGGGGAGTCATAGAGGGCCACCTTGATCTGGTTTGGGTCTCCGGCCTGGAGCTGGAACTGCAGCGCTGCCGATTCCTGAACTTTCGCGGCTTTCAACACCACGGGTTTAAACTGCAAAACTTTGTGAGGCACGCTGCGGACTCCCAGGCTTCCTCCCGCACCATGCCAGCCCGTGGGAGGAAACTCGGCAGATTCCACCGTCGTGGGTTCGTCACGCTGCACCAGCGGCTCGCCATTGAGCAGGTACACTGGCAGCGCAGCCTTGCGGTGGTCCGCGTTCACCTCCGCACCCGGCGCTCCGCCAACCAGGGCCATGGTCGTGTAGGGGCGGTAGTCCGTCCAGCCATGGCCCGGAAGGAAGGTTTCCACCAAGAACCCCACGTCGAACTCGCGGTCACCCGGCTCCGTCAGCAGAGAGGTGTTTTCATCGCTGGGCTCTCCCTGAATCTCTTTATCTGCGTCAACCCGGGCACGGCAGGTGATGATGAGCGCCACTTCACTGATGGTCATCAAACGGCCGATGCCCTGAACATGGTCGCTGGTGCTGGGCTGCTTCCGGTTGGAGTTAAGAAGCTGGAGGGGAGAAATCTGGCCGAAACCATGGTGTTCCTGCCCCGGACACAACACTGAAAACTGGATGAGGTTGGGCAGCTGGTGCTCGGCAAAGTTGGCCGCGCGCACATAGTCCATCATTTCCAGGAGGATGGCATCACGGTCCTCTCCATACTTGCCCGCAAATGTAGAGCTTCCGGTGACAGCCCGCTCAAACCCCGGGAACGGTGTGTCGGTGAGACGCTGAAGGTAGTCGAAGACCCCTTTGTTGGTCCCTTCACCCATGGGCTCGAGGTAGTCCATCTTGCCATCGCTGGGCGCAGAGCGCATGACAAAGTAAGGCTTCTTTTTCAGGCTGGAGGCAACGGTCACCTTGTGGCTGTACATGGTGTCCCGGCTCATGGTGGGATCACCCAGGCTGTCGGTATTCAGCATCGTGTCCCGAGGTACCGGCCACATGGCCACACGCGGCGTGCCAAAAAGGGTTGTCTCAGGTCCGGCGCTGCGGGTGGTCAGGAAAAATTGACCGTGCTTGAGGCGCGCAAATGCATCCGGATGTTCCTGGAAAAGCCGGCTCTGCCGCCGCTCGCCTTTCTTGGGTGCATCGCCGTTACCCCACATGCCCGGGAAGCGGGCGCTGTTGACATGGTCGAAAGCCAGTTCCTCCAGGACGGCATAGCGGGGCTGACGTACAGATTCCCGGGGGGCCGTAGACCAGAGGGAAGCCCAGTCTGCAAAGGCGGTGCCGCCACGGGAAGTACCGTCCCCCTTCTCTGCGACAGTGAGACGACCCAAACGCCATAGGTCACGGGCATCTTCAAAGGCCATGGGGCGCATGCCCGAGGAGCCATAAGAAGGAAACTCCAGCGGGGCAATGCGGCGGTTGGGCAGCAGCACGCTGCTGAGACTGACTCCGGCGGGGTGGCCTGGCTGCCGCATGTACTCCAGACGTGAAGGGATGCTGCGGGCAAGGGCACGCTCTTGCGGCGTGTCTGCGCGGGGCGTGTCCCAAAAGGCCCCTTCTGAAGCCGTGTTGACATTCACCTTCGAAGTCTCGTCATCCGTCCAATAGGCAAAGCGGGAGACAATGGGATTGTTCCGCGAGGCACGGGCTTCATTCGGCCCTTCAAAAAGACCGTCTTCATTGAGAGTGCCCAGGGTTCCGTCTTGAAGGACATAGATCCAGCGCACCGGCATGGGCAGCCGTTGATCATCGGCTGTCCGGCCGCGCGGCCCCAGCGCCCCCTTTTGTTCCAGGTAGCTGAAACCTTCCACCGCGTTCAGAGGGTCTTCTGAGGATGCGCGGGGATCTACAACGGGGAACGACACTTCACCACCCGGGAGGGTCTGCGGCTCATTGAGATCCACGAAGTGATCCGGGCGGGCGCTCCAGTTGTCAGGGATGTCTGCTGCGGTGGCTGCCACGGAGGAAACTTCCGGAACGTCCGAGCTGTACAACTTGACGAGGCTGTCCAGGCTGCCGTCCATCTTGTGAATGCGGATGCCCCCGGGCTGGCTGGTCCAGGGCTTGGGGCGCCCATTGGAAAAAGTCTGGCTGGTGGCGTTGCGCAACTGGCTCAAGGCGACGCCGACCGCCGTCTGACCTGTTAGCCGCGCTTGGTGTCCATTCGCAATGACCGAAGATTCCTTGTAGTGATCTCCGGTGGTGTTCATGAGGGCCACCACCAAGATCAGCATCATCGCCAGCATGCTGACCGTCACCACCAGGGCAAGCCCCCGGCGGGAGCGATGGCGAGAAGGAGCAGGATGACTGGAAGAATGCGGTGTCATTTGGGGGGATGGCCGTTTCAAGGAGCCGGGGCCGGCGGCTGGGTCAGGAGCACCGCTCCGGACAGGATGGGCGCGGTGTTGGGCTTCTGGCTGCCCGTGGGAATCTGCGGGAGGAGGAAGTATCCGGCGGCTTTGACGGAGCCGTCGGCCATGCGGACGACCTGGCCCTGGAACTTCACATTTTTGCGTTCCAGCGCCGGGGTGGTTTCTTTCAGGGTGAAGGTGCCGCTCACAGCCCCCGTGGCCTTGTCCACTTTCAGGGTGGCCTTGCCGTCATTGGTGGAAGGCAGCGCCAGGGTATAATCTTCCGTCCAGCTGGCACCGATCAGGTCGGGATTGATCTCTGAAGCCTCCACGCCTCCGCCTGCAAAGGTGACATTGAAATCACCGGCGTCAGGGAGTCCGAGCACGATGGTGCCCTTGGCGGCATAGCTGAGGTAACCGCCCTCCACCGCAAGGTTCACCGGCAGGGCGAAAGCGGCCGGGTAAGTGACGCCTTTGGTTTCCGGTTTGGACCAGGTCAGCGTGCCTGTCACATCATTGCCAACAAAGAGACCTTCATCATCTTTGATCTTTAGCTCCCCATGCAGCGTTCCCTTGTTGGCGTACAGAGGCACGTAAAGAGCAAACTCTCCGTTAGGCCCCAGGCTGGCGGCCGCCGTCAGCACCTGGCCGTCCGCAGTTTTGCCGGTGATCTTCAAGGTGCCTGCGGTGATCGCAGAGAAAGTGGCATAACCAACGCCGTGGGGAATCGCAGCATTCTCCAGATCCTCTTCCTCAGCGAGGTCAAAGGCCATGCTGTAGTAGCCCTCCAGGGTGCTGGCCGGATTCACCTTCTTGTCCCAGACCAGACGCCAGCCGGAGGCGGAAACCTCGCCGTGAGTACCGGTGGCGAGACCGCTGGAGGCATCCAGCGTCAGACGGAAAGCCTTGTCGCCGACAGTGGCCCGAACCTGAGGAGCGCTGGCCTCCAGGAAGCCTTTGGCGGACTTGGTGCTGCTGCCGGTTTTCACCTGCAAGGTGAAGGCACCTGTGGTGGTCGTCGTCAGTGTGAACTGGCTGCCCAGGTTGCCGTTGACCTGATCATGACGGCCCACCAGGCCGGTGAAGCTGCCGACATGGCTGGATGCCAGTGCCTGTACCACAAGCGGGGCGCGGACCACCGGGCTGGAACCTCCGGCATTGGTGGCGCGGATCTGCACCTGGTAGATACCCGCCAACGAGGCGCGGCCAGAGATGGCGCCGGTGGCCGGAACATAAGCGAGACCTTTGGGCAGCCCGGTGATGGTGAACTGTTTCGGATAGTTCACCGCCGTCACCGTGTGGTTAAACTGGGCCCCAGGTGTGAGAGTTGGGAAGACCACCGGATTGACCACTGGAGGGGGTACCGTAGCCAGGATGCTGAGATCAAAAGTCTTGGTGGCCGAGAACTCGCCGGAGGTCACCTTGACCGTAAAGCTGGACGAAGCGGCGGCTGTGGGGGTGCCGCTGATGACACCGCCGTTGCTAAGTTCCAGGTTGCCGGGCAGGCTGCCTGATTCCCGTGTCCAGACGGGAGCAACCGTGGCTCCCGTCACTTCCAGCTGAAGGTTATACGGGAAGCTGACCACTGCGGAAGGCAGCGGGTTGGCATTGACGATGCGGAGGTCGAACACGGTCCAGGTGAAGACCTTGGTGGCTTCAAAGCTGCCAGAGTCTGTGACCTTGACAGTGAAGGAGTAGTTTCCGGGCACAGCCGGCGTACCATGGAAAGAACCGTTGGTGCGCAGCTCCATGCCATCCGGCACGATGCCGCCTGCCAGTGTCCATGTGTAAGGTCCCGTGCCACCTGCCGACTCCATGACCACATTGACCGGAACTCCCACCATCTGCGTGGCGATAGTGCCAGAGTTGAGGATCTCAAACGGTGCCACAGACACCGTGAATGTGCGGGAGACATTCTGCAGGACCTCGTCCGTCACCCTGGCCGTGAAGCTGTATTCCCCGGCGGTGGTGGGGAGGCCGGACAGCGTTCCGGAGGCTGTCAGCGCGGTTCCCGGCGGCAGATTGCCTGAGGTCACATTCCACACATAAGGAGCCATGCCGCCGATGGCGGTAAGAGCGGTCGAGTAAGCAGTGCCCACGCGGCCTGCCAGGAGGGTCGCCTGGCGGGTGATCTCCAGCGGAGCCGGAGTTACCGGTCTACCTTCCACTCCGCCCACGCTCCAGGCCACATCCATGGCCACCGAGGAGAAACTGCTCATCGGCTGCAGCGTCCTTTCAGTGATCAGCTCTGAGCCATCGGGCTGCAGTTCACGCTGAAAGGTCACGGTGGCCGCGCCGGAACTGTTGTCCTGCCAGGGGCCGCCATTGGCAGAAACGCGGACCTTGTAAACAATGTCGCCGGGGCCGGTCTGTAACCCGCTTGTGCGGTAGCGCAGGGCGGGATACTTCACCGAGTCCACCTCCACCATCATCAGCTGGGGGCGTGTGCGCTCCGGATCTTCCTCATAGGGGTCACCCGCGAAAGCATATTCACCCGCATTGGTCAGCCCGTCTTCATCGTAATCCACCGCCGGGCCTGAAATGGCGTCATCCAGGTGGTCATTCGTGGTGCCAAGCAGGGTGTTGGCATGATAGAACATATGCTCGCGCCAGTCGGCATAACTGCGGGGGGCAAAAAGCGCGGTGACAGTGATGTCACGGGCGGGGAAGGTCAGCGGCAGGTTTGGCGAGGCCTGGGTTGCACCGTCGTAATACCAGCCGGACATGCGCCAGCCGTTCTCCGGATTGCCGAGCAGATTGAGCTCGTTGCCAGCCATGAAGAAGCGGCCGTCTTTCTCCACCGGCAGGTTCTTGTTCACCGTGCCTGCGCGGCCAAAACGGGTGATGGGCCTGGAGCGGGTGGCAAGGAGGTAA
>DASWXG010000656.1:0-20855 GCA_036405615.1 Prosthecobacter sp.
TCGTCCGTCTTGCCGTAGTTCATGCCACCCTTCACCCCGCCGCCCGCCATCCAGAGGGTGAAGCCCTTGCTGTTGTGGTCGCGCCCGTCGTCGCCCTGGCTGTGGGGCGTGCGGCCAAACTCGCCGCCCCAGATCACCAGCGTGTCCTTCAGCAGCCCCCGCTGTTTCAAATCCTGCAACAGCCCGGCCACCGGTTTGTCAATGGCGGTGCAGTTCCGCTCCAGAGCCGTCTTCAGGTTGAAGTGCTGGTCCCAGTTGCCATGGGTGATTTCGATGAAACGCACCCCGGCCTCCACCAGCTTGCGGGCCATGAGGCACTGTTTGCCAAAGCTGTCCGTGGCGTCATCGTCAATGCCATACAGATGGCGGGTGGCGGCGGTCTCCTTGCTCAGTTCCAGCACCTTCGGCACCTCCGCCTGCATGCGGAAGGCCAGCTCGTAGGACTCGATGACGCCCTCCACCTCCGCACTGACTCCGCCGTCCTGGCTCATGCGCGAGCGGTTCAACGACTGCACCAGATCCAGCTGGGTCCGCTGTGCCTCCGGGGTGTAGCGGCCGTTCTGAATATTGGCAATGCTGGCCTGCCCTCCGGCATTGCCATAACGCCGGCCCATGCCTCCGCCACCGGGCACGCCGCCACCGCCGATCTTGGTGCCCTGATAGATGGCGGGCAAAAAGGCGCTGCCATAGCTGCGGGTGGCATTGGCCGGAGGGCCCAGAGTCACAAAGCCGGGCAGGTTTTCATTCTGGGTGCCCAGTCCATAAAGAGCCCAGGAACCGAGCGAAGGACGGACAAACTGCGTGGTGCCCGTGTGCAACTGCGTGAAGGCCTGCGGATGCGCCGGGAGGTCCGTCGCCATGGAGTTGATCACACAGAGGTCATCAGCCTGCCGGGCAAGGTTTGGCAGGAGTTCAGACACCCACAAACCGCTCTTCCCGTGGCGGCTGAATTTCCAGGGAGAGCCCATCAGTTTCGCCTGGCCGTAACGCCCCGCGCTGGCGGGTGCGTCCTTGCCGCTGTCCGCCTGCAGCTTCGGTTTGTAGTCCCAGGTGTCCACATGTGAGGGCGCGCCCTGCATGCACAGGAAAATCACGTGCTTGGCACGGGCCGGAAAATGCGGTGCCTTCACGGCCAGCGGCGAACCTGCCCGCAACGCTTGTTGTTGGGCCAGCGCGGCAAAGGCCAGATAACCAAAACCGTTGGAGGTGGTCCGGAGAAAATCGCGGCGGGTGTTCATGGCGGGCGGCACGGGTGAGGAGTTCGCAAACAGGCATCTCTTCAAACCACCGCCGCCCTTCCGGGTTGCGCCCGATCTGGCCAAAACCGCCAGCAGAGGCACACCTGGGCCATTTTTTGCTCGTTTCCCGAAAACAAATCCGGTCCAATCACAGTCCCAGTCCGATTCAGTCCCGCTGTTCAGTTCATGTCATGAGCCTGATCACCGACACTTTGATCCCGGTCACGCGCCTGGTTGCCCTGGCGCTTCTGTCAGGCTGCGTCCTCGTAGCCCACGGCCAGCCGTCGCAGCAGCAGCAACAATCCAGACGCACCTGGACCAACTATCGTGGCAACAGCCTCAAGGCGACCTTCATCGGTCTTGGCGGCAATGACGTGGTGCTTCAGCTGCCCAACGGCGCGTTGAGCACCGTCCTGCTCTCCGACCTTTGCCAGGCAGACCAGCTTTACGTTCAGAAACTGACCGGCATTCCGGCATCGGTTCCCGCCCCCGCATCTGAAGCTGCCAGCGCTGCCGGCTTGGTATCCTATTCTCCTCCAGACAGCAGCGGGCCTGCTTTAAAAACCGCTGCCCACATTGCCGGTGTCGAAACCCAAGGCACCGCCCTGACTTCCCCCAGACCGCCGGGGCAATGGCAGCCCGCACCCGCCGCGCAACTCCTGCTCAAAGAAGTCCGGCAGGCACACAGCCCATGGAGTTTCCCTGGCTTTGAAACCTTCATGCCTCAGTTCGCCCTGGAAACGGCAGAGACAGTCACTGTCTCGACCTTGCAGGCGGACCTCAAAGAGGAGATCCGGGCCGCGCGCGCCCGTGGCAGCCGCCCGGACATGGCACGCCTCCTCGCGTGTTTAAATGATGCCGGATCGGAACGGCCTGACGGCCTGTCTGAGCAAGGACTCAAAGACCGCCAGCTCGACTCCCTGCTGCTGGTTTACTACTTCGCTTTCCTCGACGGCAAGGACAGCTACACAGCTGTGCACGAATTTTGCAAAAGCCTTTTGTCCTCCACAAAAAAGGAACCCGCGGTCCACGCCAACCTCTCCCGGGAACTCACGGAAGAACTGCGGGCGGGCCGCACGGATGAGCAGATCTCTGCGGCGATGAGCGTGGGTTTTTCCGCACTGGGCATCCGGCTCTGATGCGATCTCGCCGGGGACCGGGTGCCCTAGCGAGGCCGCCTCACCCCCAGTTACTCCACCGCATACCCCAGGGAGTGACGGCATCCTGCCGTCTCTTGATCGATCAAGGCTCAGTTTAGATAACGAAACTCAGCACTGGCCAGCAGCCCCTGGCAGAAAGCAGCAAGGGCGGCGGCCTGAGCTTTGTCGCGGGCTTGCTGGCTGTTCTTTCCGCCCATCGCCTGCTGGGGAAAACGCATCCAGAAAGAGCGGATGGAGTCCAGTTCCTGCGAGGTGGGTGCGCGGGAGAACGCCAGTTTGTAGGCATACACCAGTTTGTCCAAAGGCTGGCCGGGGTGTTTTCCCACCCGGGAGGCGAAGGCATCTGCAGCAGCCAGTACCTGCGCGTTGTTCATGAGGAACAAGGCCTGGCCGGGAACATTCGTGCTGTCCCGCTCCCCGCTGACCAAGCTGGCATCAGGAAAGTCAAAAACAGTCAGCACTTCCGGAATCTGGTCGCGCACAATCGGCAGGTAAACACTGCGCCACGGGAAGGGCTGGGTGGTCATCTGACGCGCCAGGGTAAACTGCGCTTCACGCCCCTCCCCTGCCCGCGCCACCGGCGAACCGTCCACCGGGTACACATCCAGCGTGCCGGAGACGGCCAGCATGGCATCCCGGATAGCCTCGGCGTCCAGCCTGCGCTGACTCATGCGCCAGTGCAGGCGGTTGTCCGGGTCCACGGCAAACGAGGCGGCATCATGGGTGGAGGCCATCTGGTAGCTGCGGCTGAGCATGATCTCCCGGATCAAGGTTTTCACCGACCAGCCTTTCTCCATGAAGGAAAGGGCCAGTTCATCCAGCAGTTCCGGGTGGGAGGGTTTCTGCCCCATCGTGCCAAAGTTGTCCGGGGTGGTCACCAGACCGCTGCCCATCAGCTTCAGCCAGATGCGGTTGGCCATCACCCGCGCCGTCAGCGGGTTGTCCTTGGAGGCAATGAACCAGGCCAGGTCCAGCCGGCCGCTGCCTTTGCTGATGTTGCGCGGTTCCCCCTCGGCACACAGCACTTCCACCAGCCCTCGAGGAACCACGTCCGACGGCTGTTTGATGTCCCCGCGCACCAGCAGCGGGCTGTCCGCAGGGCGGTCACGGTCCAGCATGCCCATGGCCAGGGTACGGGGAGAGCCATCTTCGTGAAACTGGTCCATGTCCGCCTTCAGGGAAGCCGCGCGGTCGCGTGCGGCGCGGATGCGGACAAAGTCGGCCGCATCGTTGGGGTTCCGGCTCTGGCGGCGCTGTACGCCCACCTCGCGCAGGGTGTCTTCCGCCGTGGCCTGCGCCTGTTCATAGCGTTCTTTCAGAGTGGCGGCCTCGGCAGCGGAGATGGCCGCCAGCCCGGCCACCTGCCCGGCCTCACGGCCTAGCTCGATGAGCTCGCCCGCATTGTTGTTCTGCAACTGGCGGTGCGTTCCATACAGGGTTTCGCTGCTGAGGAAAATGCCCGCCAGCGCATAGTAGTCGCGCTGGGTCACGGGATCAAACTTGTGGTCATGGCAGCGGGCGCAGGCGAGCGTCAGGCCTAACATGGATTGCGACAACGCATCAATCTGCTCGTCCACCAGGTCCATGGCAAACTGCCGCCGGTCACGGTTGTTGTGGCCCTTGGAACCGATGGCCAGGAAACCTGTGGCCACGATCTTTTCCGCCTGGTCACGCTTGTCCTGATAACGCAGCAGGTCGCCCGCAATCTGCTCCTTCAGAAACTGGTCATAGGGTTTGTCCTTGTTGAAGGCATCAATCACGTAGTCGCGGTAGCGCCAGGCATGCGGGTAAAGGATGTTCACCTCCTTGCCGCTGCTTTCGCCATAACGGGCCACATCCAGCCAGTGGCGTCCCCAGCGCTCGCCAAAGCGGGGCGAATCCAGGTATTGGTCCACCACACGGCGGGTGGCCTCGGCAGAGGTATCTTTGACGTACGCCTCCACTTCTTCGGGCGTGGGAGGCAGGCCCGTCAGATCATAGGCGATGCGCCGGATCAGCGTCGGCCTGTCAGCCTGGGGTGCCGGTTTCAGCCCCGCTTTCTCCAGCCCTGCCAGGATCCATTGATCCACCTTGGTTTCCGCCCAGGCCGCGTGTTTCAGCGGCGGCACTTCGGCATGAACGGGTTTCTGAAAAGCCCAGTGTTTGCGCCCCTCCGTCATGTTGATCTCGCGCCTGCCACCAGCGGCATTCGCCACTTTTTGTTCGCGGGGATCCGGCGCGCCCATCTCGATCCATTTCTTGAAAACGGCGATCACCTCGTCCGGCAGTTTGTTTTTCGGCGGCATCTGCATGTCCGCGTTCGCCCATGTCAGGGCTTCATACACGCTGCTTTCCGCCAGCACACCTGGCGTCACCCCAGGATGCCCGGATTCACCGCCCAGCAGGGTGCCTTCGCGAGTGTCCAGGGTGAGACCACCTTTGACTTTGTCCGACTCGGCGGAATGGCATTTGTAGCAATGCTCCACCAGAACCGGCCGGATGTGCTTTTCAAAAAACTGGAGCTGGTCGGGGGCAATCGACGCGTGGGCAGACCCAGTGGCTGCCATCTCCGCTTCAGCGCCCCAGGATGGGAAGGCAAGGCAGGCGGCCAGAGATACGAGAGAACGGGAGACGGGCTTCATGATCAGGGTGGTGATCTTGCCGGTGAAACCCGTCACACATCCCGCAGTTGCAAAAGAAGCGTCCCTGCCCGTTCCCTGCACTCCTGGTTATTCAATGTGAATGCCCAGCTCACGGCCATAAAAGGCAGGCACGGGATGGTAGAGAAACTCCAGGTCATCGAAGTGCCACCATTCACCCGGCAAAGCCTGAAAACCGGCAGCGGACATGGCCGCCTGCAGTGCCCTGAGGTTCTTTCTCACCGTCTCGTCCACAGGCACGGCAAAACTGGCCGTCGCCCCGGAGGCTTCGTCAAAGCCTGTCGGCATGGGCAGCGGCCGGCCCCGGGAATCCACCAGCGTCACATCCACCGAAACTCCGCCGCAATGCCGCGACCAGCCGTGCTGCGGATTCAGAAACAGCCCTGTGCTCCGTCCTTTGCCATACAGGCGTTCATGAGCCTCCAGCGGACGCCAGGCATCCCAGATGCACAGCCCCAGCCCCTGCCGGGCCAGTTGCTCCTGGGCCTGCCGCAGCCGCCGGGCCGTGGAGGCGCGCAGCAGGCAGGGCATGTCCTTGGGATACAAAGGCCGCCCTGTCACGTTTTCGGCGGTGGCATACCGCAGATCCGTCCGGATGCCCGGCACGGCCTTGCGCACCTCCACCAGTCCCCTCGCCTCCGCTTTGCGCAGCACCTCCCGGCGCGAGGTTTCCAGCCGGGGCCCGGGCGCGGTGCCACAGGCCGCCAGCAGCCAGACGGCCAGCAGGACCTGAAAACAGCGCGAAATCGAAATGAACATCCTTCTCTTTTTTGCTTCCTCTGCCGCCTGTGGCAAGGCAAGTTTCCGCACTCTCCAAACCCATGACCCGTTATCAGATTCTCAACGGCCTTCTGCACTTCCTGTTCTTCTTCATGGGTGCGGGCATCGGCTCCTTTCTGAACGTGGTCATCTACCGCCTGCCCCGGGAGATTTCCGTCAACAAACCCCGCCGCTCCTTTTGCCCGAGCTGCCAGTACCAGATCCCCTGGTACCACAACATCCCGGTTCTGAGCTGGCTGTTCCTCGGCGGCAAGTGCGCCAACTGCCGCACCTCCATCTCACCACGTTACATCGGCGTGGAGATCTTCACCGGGCTGGTTTTCTACGCGGTGTTCTGGATGTTCGGCGGCGACTGGATGGCGATCTCCCAGTGGGGACCCACCGTGCTCTGCCTGTGGGTGTTCATGAGCTTCCTCATCGCCGGGACCTTCATTGACATCGAACACTTCCTGCTGCCCGCAGAGATCACCCGCAACGGCACCATCGCCGGCATCCTGGCCTCCTTTTGGATTCCGGCCCTTCAGGGTGAAACGCTGTGGTGGCGTGGCGGGCTGATGGCCCTGGCCAGCGCGGCGGTGGGCTTCGGCGGGCTGCGTCTCGTGGTGGAACTGGGCAAGCTGGCCTTTGGCCGCAAACGCATGCGTTTCAAGGAACCGGAGGCCTGGGACGTCCAGCAGCCGGTGGAAACCGAGCCGCCTGTGGTCACCTTTGGCGAGGAGAAGATCGAATGGATCGACCTCTTTTCTCTCGGCCGCCCCAAGGACCGGCTGGTCATCTCCTGCCCCAAACTGACCCTTCATCTGGATGAAGGCACCCGCCAGGAACATCATCAAAATGTCCTCGTAGAACTCTATGCGGAAAGGCTGGAACTGACCCCGGCAGGCAGCACCGCCGCGCCCGTGATCTACGACCTGGAAAAGGTGAAAAAAGCGGAGGGCACCACCACCGAGGTCCGCATCCCGCGCGAAGCCATGGGCCTGGGCGACGTGCACTTCCTCATGATGATCGGTGCCTTCACCGGCTGGAAGGGCGTGCTTTTCACCATCTTCGCCGCCTCCGTCCTCGGCACGGTCCTCTCCACCCTCACGCGCCTTGTGGGCCGTGCGGAATGGGGCACCAAGCTTCCCTTTGGCCCTTATCTGGCCGCCGGGGCCGCCCTGTGGGTCTTCTACGGACCCAAAATGCTGGACTGGTACCTCCGTCTCGCCATGGGCCGTCCTGCCGCCGAGTTCTAATTTCCTTTCCCTTTTCTGTCCCCTCCCTATGGCCGCCCATGCTGACAGCTTCCGTCTCAACACCCGGGGCAAAGGCACCTACGAGATCACGGATGCCTGCCAGAAGATCATCCAGCAAAGCGGCATCCGCACCGGCACGGCCACAGTCTTTGTGCAGCATACCAGCTGCTCTCTGGTGATCTATGAAAACGCCGATCCTTCGGCCCGCACAGACCTGCACAGCTTTTTCGATCACCTCGTTCCGGAAGACACGCCCTACTTCGTCCATACCCATGAGGGCCCGGACGACATGCCCAGCCATCTGCGCATGGCGCTTACCCGCACCAGCGAGGTCATCCCGGTGATCCAGGGCCGCCTCGCCCTGGGCACCTGGCAGGGCATCTTCCTCTTCGAACACCGCCGCGCACCGCACACCCGCAGCATCGTCATCAGCGTGGTCGGGGAGGCTTGAGGGCCTTGAATCCGCCACTCATTGAGACTTGCCAAACTGCGGGGTCTTCGCTGCAATCCTTCCATGAATGAAGCGCCGCCTCTCAAGAAAGGCTGGGGCTGCCTGATGTGGGCCGTCACCCTCATCGTGCTGGGGTTGCTCGGCTCCCTGTTTGTTCCGTCTTACGGTTTGATTCCGGTAAGAGCCCTTCAGTTGCAAGCCAGCCAGAATGCCCGCGAGATTGTGGGAATGCTGCAGACCTGGGCGACAGAACACAATGGCCAGTATCCGGACCAGGGAATGGATCCAGCACCGCTCTCTTCCAACGACGTTTTTGTCCGGCTCATCCGCGCCGGTCTGGTCCCGGACGAAACGGTTTTTGGAGGACGAATGTCCCGTTTCATGCCTGACAGAAATGTGGGCACGGCCCCCCTTTATGACCAAGCCTTGATCCCAGGAGAAAACCACTGGGCCATGACTGCCGGGCTGAGCTACACGGAGTCCCCAGGGCACTTTCCGCTGATATTCGACAATCCCGTCGATACCAGCTGGCCGCCCCGCTGGCTGATTGGATCGGCGTTGAAACCTGTTGCTGGAAGGGTCTTCCCAGGAGATGTCATCATTGTGGGGTTCAATCTTGGGAACGTCGAGTTGATCAAACTGCGCCAAGAGGGGAACGACCTCCGCTTTCCCCCCCATCTTCTCTCACCCATCAAGCAGTCGCCCGTTCCCGCGCTCAAAGTGCTCAATATTGAGCAAGCAGGAACCGGGCATTACGTGGATCCCTCAATGCTCCCGGGATTCCGCAAGCCGCCTCCTGAGACAAAGGAACCGGAGCATTCAGCGGGTCAGGAAAGGAAGCAGATACCAGATGCCAGGGAGAAGTGATGCACCGGACATGATCGTGGCGGTAAAGTCGCATCGGGCCAGCAGGCCGGATCCCATCAACCGTGCTTGCGGTTGAAGCTGGAGACGACCTTTTCGGTCTCGCGTTTGACGGCTTTCTCCTTCAGGTCTTCGCGCTGGTCGCCCTTGGTCTTGCCCTTGCCGACGCCAAGTTCGACCTTCACTCGGGCATCCTTCCAGTAGGCACGCAGCACGGGCAGGGCCAGCCCCTTCTGCTGGGTGTGGGCAAACAGCTTCAAAATTTCCCGTTTGTGCAGCAGCAAGCGCCGGGTGCGGCGGGGTTCATGCTGGCTGAAGCTGGCCTTTTCATAGATCTGGACGTCCATGTTGTAGAGCCAGACCTGGCCGCGCTCCACGCGGGCAAAGGCATCGCTGATGTTCAGCTTGCCGAGACGGATGGATTTCACCTCCGTGCCGCGGAGTTCCACCCCGGCTTCATAACGCTCCAGGATGTGAAAATCCCGGAGCGCTTTTCGATTGGTGGCAATTTCGTCGGTCATGTTCGGAGACAGCCGGCGGTCCTAAAATGAGGGCCGACGAATAACAAATCAGGCATCTGCAAGGTCTTCAGCCTTGATCTTGCCGTGGATGATTTCCAGCAGGGCAAGATCCGCCTCACGCAGGCCGGGACGGCGGTCCACCAGCGGCGCACGGCCGGAGGTGAGCTGTTTCACTCGCTTCGAGACCATGTTGATCAGGATCGGCGGATCTTTGACGACGAGGGCGGCTTGTTCGACGAGTTCGGCTTTCATCAGCAGGTACAGAGGTTGCCCCCGGCCTTGGGGCACAGGGGGAGGCTGACAGTAGTGGGTGATTATGTTCTGGCAAGGGGTAATTTGCATCCCCCCTGCCCGGCGGGTTTTATCAGCCCAGCGCTGCGCGCAGCTCTTCGAGGGCCTGCTTGGTGCGCTTGATGCCCTCAATCTCCGTGTGCTTGGCACCTTCGTACTCGATGCCGATGTAGCCGTTGTAGCCGGCTTTCACCACGATGTCGATCAGGCGCTGGTAGTCGAGGGTGATCTCGCGGCCTTCGCGGCGGTCTTCCGTGTAGTATTTGCCAGCCCCGGTATCCCAGTCATAGGCCTTGGCGCTCATGGCCTTCTTCACCCAGGGCATGAACTCACGCAGACCTTTGTAGGGGTTGTACAGTTCGCCCTTGTTACGGTCCGTGTAAAAGTTGCCGAAGTCTGGCAGGACACCCACGCGTTCGTGGTCGGCCATTTTCATCACGCCGGTCAGCCACAGGCCGTTGCTGGAAAGACCGCCGTGGTTCTCCACCACGACGTAGAGGCCGCGCTTGTCCGCCTCCACACACAGGGCGTGCAGACCGGCAGCGGCGTGTTTCATCTGCTCGTCATAAGTCAGCTTGGCATCGCTGGCGGCATTCACGCGGATGCTGTGGCAGCCCAGGTGGGCGGCGGCGTCCAGCCACTTCAGGTGGTTTTCCACCGTCTTGGCGCGCTTGCCTTCATCGGCCTCGCCCAGGTTGCCTTCGCGGTCCACCATGATCAGCAGGCCCTTCACGCCTTCACCTTCCTGGCGCTTTTTCATCTCGTCCAGATAGGCCTTGTCCAGCGCCTTGTCGGCAAACATCTGGTTCACATACTCCACGCCATCAATGCCCAGGCTGCGGGCGATTTTGCAGAAGTCCAGGTGCTCCAGCGGCTCAGCGCCATCACGCTTGAACATGCCTTTGTTCAGGGACCACTCGGCGAGGGAAATCTTGAACGGAGGGTCCTTGCCTGCGGCAGCGGCGGCGCGGAGGCCCGTGGTGGCAGTGGCGAAGGCGGCTGAGGCGAGTTGCAGGAAACGGCGGCGGGAGGTGGCGGGGGAGGTCATGCAGGTGTTTTTGGAAGGCGGGCAGTTTCAAACAAAAGCCGCAGTTCTGGCAACCCTTTTCCTGAAAAGCGCCTGCCGCCGGCCATCCGCCCCGTATTTTCCCTCTAAAACAAGACCCGGGTGAAACGCTTCCATACCTGTCTGCGTTCCTCTCAGCCATCCTCCGTTCTCTATGAAAAAGGCCTTCTCACTCCTCCTGGCGCTTGCCGCCCTTGCCTCCACCGCCATCGCCGGTTCTCTCTATGACATCCCGTTGAAGGACATCGACGGGAAGGAAACCTCCCTCAAGGCTTATGAGGGCAAGGTCCTCCTCATCGTCAACGTCGCCTCCAAGTGCGGCAACACCAAGCAGTACACGGAACTACAGGCGCTGCACAAAGAGTTCGAAAAAGAAGGTCTCGCCATCCTGGGCTTCCCCAGCAACGACTTCGGTGCCCAGGAGCCCGGCACCAATGCGGAGATCAAGGAGTTCTGCTCCAGCAAATACAACGTCACTTTCCCGATGTTCGACAAGGTCGTCGTCAAGGGCCCGGAGAAACACGCCCTGTATCAGGAACTCAGCGGCCCTGCCTCCCCCTTCCCCGGCGATGTGAAGTGGAACTTCGGCAAGTTTCTCGTGGGCCGGGATGGCAAGATCGTGGCACGCTTTGAGCCCAAGACCAAACCGGACGATGTCACTGTGACTTCCGCCATCAAAGAAGCGCTGGCGAAGAAGTAACCCGGCCTTTAAGACACTCCGGTACAGCCAAGAGGCGGCCCACAGGGGTCCGCCTCTTTTTTGTTAGGCCGGTCGCCTCAGCGGTACTCCACCACCGCCGTGTTTTCAAAACGCACCTTGGGCAGGCTGGCGTAGCGGTCATCCGGGTGACGGTAGCCTGCCGGGCAGAGAACGGCGGCCGTCCAGCCCTCAGCCTCCAGGCCCAGAATCTCGTCGAACTTCGCCGGGACAAAACCTTCCATCGGGCAGGTGTCCACCTCCAGCAAAGCTGCCGCCAGCATGAACTGGCCCAGCGCGATGTAGGCCTGCAGCTTGGCCCATTGCTCAAGGCCGCCTTTGGCCTCCATGCTGTCGCGGAAGCCTGTGAGCATCTTGCGGAAGCCAAAAAGCGAGTCAGGCGTACCGCCCCGCACCTCCGCCATACGCAGGAGGTTGGCATCAATGTGGGCCTCCGGCATCACCTTCGGCACGGCCATCACGATGAGATGCGAGGCATCCGCCACCTGGCGCTGGTTCCAGGCATGCGGCACCAGTTTTTCCCGCAGGTCAGCATCCTGCACCACCAGGAATCTCCACGGCTGCAAGCCAAAGCTGGAAGGCGTGAGCACCAGCGACTGTTCCAAAGCCTTCCAGGTTTCCTCCGGGATCTTTTTGGCAGGGTCAAACACCTTGCAGGCATAGCGCCACTGCAAGGCGGAAAGGATGTCAGAAGGAGAACTCATGGGTGGCAGGAAGTTGCAAAAAAGTACCCGTCTGTCCCCTGCTGCTACGCTCCGGTCAACAGGAAACGCCGCCCCCGGTTTCCCTTGCCAGGCCCTTTTGTTCAGGTGCAGCCCTTGTGCAATGTGCATAGCCAGACGCGAAATGCCGTGTGCAGAATGCTGTAACCCCGTCCCGCAAAGGGAGAAGACACGCGGCACGGCGCGTGCAGGGCGAGTCAGGGTTCAGCATCACCCCAACAACACCTCTCCCGATCCATGAAAGCCATCCGCCCCTTCCTGGCAGCCGCCTGTGCGGCCCTGCCCGCAGCTCTCTGCGCCCAAGACAGCGCCATCGAGCGCCAGCGCATTGACCCCAACAACTTCGGCACCCTCTCGTTCTATTTTGAGAACGACCTGTTCGGCAACACGGACTCCAACTACACCAACGGAGCCCGCATCAGCTGGACCTCTCCCAACCTCCGGCATTTCGGGGATGATCCCACCCTCGGCGGCATCGCCGGGGTCTTCGACGGATTCGGCAGCGACACTTATGAACGCAACGTCGCCGTCAGCCTCGGCCAGAGCATGTTCACCCCCATGGACACCGATGCCACCTCGCTGGTCAAAAACGAGCGTCCTTATGCAGGCTGGCTCTATGTGGGCATGGGACTCATCTGGAAAAACCAGCACGTCAAAAACAGCCTGGTCTTTAACATCGGCGTGGTCGGCCCCTGGTCCTATGCGGAAGACACCCAGCGTCTGGTGCATGAAGCGCTGGACCAGGACTATCCGCAGGGCTGGGACAACCAGCTGGGCAACGAAGTCGGCATCAATGTTTCCTACGAGCGCATGTGGCGCATCCGCGACCGCCAGGACAACCACGGCTTTGACTGGGATGTCCTGCCCTATGCCGGGGTCACGCTGGGCAACGTGATGACCCACGGCACGCTGGGCACTGAGGTGCGTTTCGGCTACAACCTGCCGGATGACTTTGGCACGGGTGCCATCACCGAAGCAGCGACCACACCCACCGCCCTGGAGAATCCCTACACGGCCAAGTCCTGGGCGCGCCGGTTTGGCTTCCACTTCTTCGTGCGCGCCGAAGGCCGCGCCGTGGCCCGCAACATCTTCCTGGATGGCAACAACTTCCGCGACAGCCACTCCGTGGACAAATACCCGCTGGTGGCCGATCTCTCCGCCGGCTTTGCGATGAACTGGAAAAACACCAAACTGAGCTACGCCTACATCTACCGCACCCGCGAATACCGCGGCCAGGATGAAGGCCAGATCTTTGGCTCCATCACCCTCAGCTTCAATTTCTAAGACACGCGAAGACACTGTCCGAGGAACCGCCCCCGCCAGCCTGGCTGGGGAGGTTTTTTTATGATCTGCGACCTCTCACGTGGCGTCTTTGAAAAGAAGATGAAGGAGGGAGCAACCAGGAGCTGTCGCTGAACAAGCGTGCTGATCCCAACATTACCGCCCCCCCCGCAATAGCTGCACCCCGCAGCATGTTGGCCTCCGCAGAAGTTGCACCCATCCTCCGCAACTCTTGCACCCTCCCCCTGCACGGGCTGCACCTACCCCCTGCACCGGGTGCACCCAAACCAGAAGGAACCAGAAATGAACTGACAATAACCTTTGTCACCTGGCGGCGACGGGGAGGTGAGTTTCGGAGAGGATGATTCCGAAGAGCCTGAGAGCGAAACGAAGGATGAGGACTCCTCACCCATGGATTCTCCACAGACAGAGTTCACCTGAGGGCCGGGAACATCCCGCAGGATTCATCCCTGCTTTTTACCCCTGTCCTTCTCCTTACGGGCCGCCACATCGGCCTTGGCTGCTTCCACCTTCTCAGGCTTGGCTGCTTCAGGTGCAGGTGCGGTTGCAGACATTGTTTCGCTGGCAGCTTCCGCCTTCTTCTCCGGAAGCTCAGTTCCAGTGCCAGAGGCAGTGGCAGGTTCGGCGGGAGCGGGCACCGCAGCCTCCCCCTTGCCCAGATCTGCCAGCATGACAGCCAGCAAACCGGCGGCCCAGGCGGAAAGCGTGCCGCTGAATGGCTCAAACAGAACACCGCTCCAGGCCAGTGTCACCGTCAGGCTTGCGGTGAGGTAGGTCAGGCCCAGCAAAAAGGTAAACTTCTTCCACAGGGCTCCCAGTGCCAGCCCTGTCCATGCGCAGACAAACGCCAGCACCGTGTAGTAGCCGTATTGCAGCAGCAGGCTGCGCTTCAGGCCACTCTCCGGCAGCACCACCAGCCCTGGCAGCCGGGCCTCCAGCCAGCGGGCCATTTCAGGAAACAGGCCAAACTGATAGAGAGCCAGCACCGGCACGCAGACCAGGATGCCGATGAACAGGAAGGAAACGCGATGACGTTCTTGGGACATACTCAGTTAAAAAGATCAGGCAGAGGGGGAAGATTCGGTATCAGCACTGTTGTAGGACGCCACCACCAGATCGCTCAAAAAGCGGTCGGGCTGCTCCACGGCCTCACGATTGATATGAAAGGCTTTTTGTCCGCTGCTGCGGGACACCAGTTGCAGACCGAAGGGATAGTCCTTGAAAAGCCGGGCGCACAGTTCCTCCACCGCGCAGCCCTCACGCTCGGCCCGCTGGGTCAGGGCACGGACAGCGCCGGGATCAAACACCAGCTCCAGACCGTGATCTGTCGCGAACTGGACCGCGAACCGGTGCACCACCTCCGCACGCACATCACCGCTGAAGCTCTGCGCATCCAGACGGCAGCGATCCAGGGCCTTGGCGGGATCTTCCACCAGCGGGCCGTCCACGATCAGGTCCGGCAGCCCCAGGCTGGGGAGTTCAAACTTGAAGTCACGCAGCACTTTTTCCCAGGCAGTCACCAGACCGCGCGCACCTGTTTTCTCCTCGGCGGCCCGTTCGGCCACAGCGCGCAGCGCGGCATCCTCAAACACGGTGCGCACACCGTAGGCATGGAATTCGCGTTCATACTGGCGGATAAGGCTGCCTTCACTGTTCTTCATGATCTGGAACAGATCATCCGCCGTGAGTGTGTCACAAAACACCCGCACCGGCAGACGGCCAATGAACTCGGCCTCAAAACCGTAGTCAATGAAGTCCCTGGTGCGCGCGTCTTTCAGAAGCTCTTCCGCCTGCGGTTTTTCCGTCACCATGGCTCCGAAGCCGATGGAAGACTTGGTCTGGCGTTTCTCAATGATCTTGTCCAGCCCGGAGAACGCGCCGCTGACGATGAACAGAATGTTGCGGGTGTTCACCACCTCCTTGCCGGTGCGGCCTTTCCGGGTGTCGAACATCATCTGCATCTGGCTGCGGATGTCGTTAGGCGCATAGAGAGACACTTCTGTCTCCTCCATCAGTTTCAGCAGGGCGGTCTGCACACCGCGACCGCTGACATCCCGGCCGATGCGGCCTTCTCCGCCTGTCGCCAGCTTGTCGATTTCGTCCAGATAAATGATGCCATGCTGGGCCAGTTCCACATTGCCATTGGCCTTGGCCACCAGGTCGCGGACGAGGTCGTCCACATCCGCACCGACGTAACCGGTCTCGCTGAATTTGGTGGCATCTGCCTTCACAAACGGCACGCCGATGAGATCCGCGATGTGCTTCACCAGATAGGTTTTGCCAACACCTGTGGGGCCCGTGATCAGAACATTTTGTTTGGTGAACTCCAGAGCCGCCGCGCCTTTCTGCTTGCGGTTTTCCCGCAGCATCCGGGCATGGTTGTAGTGGTCGCACACAGCGGTGGCCAGCACCTTTTTTGCCTCGTCCTGGCGGATGACAAAACGGTCCAGGTAGGCCTTGATGTCCGCAGGGCGGTAGCGGAAGTCAAAGACGGTGCTGCCGCTTTCCTCTTCCGTCGGCGGGCCTTCCTTCGGCTCCTCTTCCGGCGTCAGGTTGCGCATGCCCGGCTCCACCCTCGAAAACACCACCTGGCCGCCCAGGCTGTTTTTGATGAAATCCTCCAGCTTGCGCGTGATTTCGTCCGGAGAAGGCGGCGGCTTCGGCGTGTTAGGCGGGTCCTGGGGGGTGTCACTCATGGCACTGGCCACTCTTCCCGATTCGCCCCGGAAAGACAATGCCTTATTGGACATTCCATATTGCTCATGGCGCACTCCTTGCGCCTGTGCCAATGAATCCTGGTTCTCCCTATGGCCTTTTCCGTCCTCGACGTTTTCAACCGTTACCGCCTCGCTGGCGGCGAGGAGTTCGCCGTGGGACGCATCCGCGCCCACCTCGCCCAGCGGCACCCGGTGTCCGTGTGCGAGTTTGACAGCAAGGAATGGCAGGGTCCAGGCGCCCCGGGAAAGCTCTCCCAGGCAGCGCGCCTGTTTTACAACCCGGATGGCAGGAGGCGTTTCGAAGCGGCCATTGATGCAGCCAGACCGGACATCGCCACCTTTCACAACATTTACCCGGTAGGATCACCCGCGCTGTACCGCGCGGCGAAAAAGAAAGGGCTGCCCGTTGTCCAGTTTCTCCACAATTACCGCCCGTTCTCCGTGGGCGGCAGCCTCTATGTGAAGGGCCAGGTGCAGCCGGAGCCCTTGCGCGGACGCTACTGGGGTGAGGTCAAAGAAGGCGCCTGGATGGGCTCTGTGAGCCGCAGCGCCGTCATGGCGGTGCTGCTGAAAATGCTGCACCGCAGCCGCTGGCTGAACAGCGTGCACATGTGGATCGCCATTTCCGACTTCATGCGCCAGCGCCTCATCGAAGCCGGTGCCGTGCCTGCCCACCGCATCACCACGCTTCATCACGCCTGGGATGCCATGCCTCAGGCACCTGAGCGGCAGGATGCCGGCTACTACCTCTTCCTGGGCCGTCTCATCGGCGAAAAAGGCATCCCCACACTGCTTCAGGCCTGGGACATCCTGCACCACCGCCTCGGCAAAGACACACCCCGCCTGCACATCGCAGGCGAAGGCCCGCTTTCCGCCCTGGTGGCGGATCATGCGCGCACCAACCCCTTCGTCTGCGCCCTCGGCCAGGTGGGAGGTGAGGGCAAAAAAGACCAGCTCCTGCGCTGCCGTGCCGTGGTCATTCCCTCCGTCTGGTGGGAGCCTCTGGGCCTCGTCACCTATGAGGCCTACGACTACGCCAAGCCGGTGCTGGCTGCGCGCTCCGGAGCCCTGGAAGAAACCGTGCACCACGGCGACACCGGCCTCCTCCATCTGCCGGGAGATGCCGCCAACCTCGCCCAGGACGTGCTGGATCTCGAAGGTGCCTCCCCCACCCAGCGTGCAGCTCTGGGGGCTAGCGGACGCCATTGGCTGCGCCAGGAAACCGACCCCTCCGTCTGGCTGCGCCGCTTTGAGGGCATTGTCGAAAACATCCGCAACAAGCCCTGATGCAGCGTGCGATGGCGGTGGTGATCTTCACCAGCACCTCACAGCTTTTCCAGCTTCAGCGGGTAGGTTTGAAATGCATTCCACTGGCAGACGATCAGGTCGCCATTTTCCAGCACACAAACATCGTGGCCGTGGTCGATCACCGGCTGGGCCTGCGTCAGCGGTTTTAACACGTCGTTTTCATACACCGGTTCCGTGCCGCCCGGCGCGCTGATCACCTTTCCCGCCGCATCCAGCACCACGGTAAAACCTGACGGGTTCTGCGGCAGCTTGCTGCGCACCGGGTCCAGCGACCAGCACACGCCCGCATACAGATCCTGGCCCGAGATCACCGGGCGGCACACCTTGCAGCCCGGGACGGCAAGCGTCTCCAGATACTTGCCGTCGAGGGTGAAGCGGCGGAAGCAATGATCCGCACGCGAAGTCACCAGCACCGTCGCCTGGTCATCCCCCTTGCGGCGGTCAATCTCGATGCCATGCGCGTTGTTCAGCCGCTCCTGCTCCGGCACGCCGTCCTTGCCGCCGAAGCGGGAGATGAACCTGCCGTTGCGGTCGTAACGCAACACATAGTTAGACCCGTAGCCGTCCACCACATAGATGTCGCCATTGGGTGCCACGGCGGTTTCTGTGGGGTTGAAGAACATGCCGGGCTCATACGCCCCCACGCTCATGGGATGGCTGATGCTGAAAATCTCCCGCCCCGCGAGATCGGTCTTGCTCACACGCCCGGTCTGCCGGTAGCCGCCGCTGCCGCTCTTCCACAGGCCGCTGTCGGTCACAAACAGGAATTCTTCGCCATTCTCCCGGCTCAGCGTCAGCCCGTGACCGCCCGGCCAGACGCTGCCCCAGGACTCCAGGATGGTGCCGTCAGGCTTGAAGACAAGCATCTGGTTATCCCAGTGGTCGCCAATCATGAACAGCCGCCCGTCCTTCACCTGCACCATTTCATGACAGTTCAAAATGGGGTGGTGCCTCCCCTGCCCCGGGGCCACCCAGTCCTTGACCAGCCGGTAGCGGTGGCTGCCATGTCCCAGGACGATGTCCTTCTTCGGGTCCTCAGCGGCCCGGAGTGTCTGGGTCCAGGAGGCAGCGGCTGCGGTGGTAAGTCCGGCGAGAAAATGGCGGCGTGTTTTCATGAGTTTGCGCGCCTGTTTTTAACCGAGCCCACTCCGGGGGGAAATGCGGATCTTATGTCTGATCCGGCTGCTGCCGCGTGGAAACCTGCACCCGCTTTTGGAATTGGCAGGCCGGGTGCCGGTGATACAACAGGCGCATCACACCTCCACCATCACCCTCCGCCATGTCATGACACCCAAAGCTCAAAAACTGCTGCCCAGGATTGAAAAAGCCGGGGTTAAAGCCTCCCTCAAAGCCGGGCATCCGCTCACCGTGGATGAACTGCTCGATGTCAAAGTCCAGATCCTCCCCGCAGCCTTTCGCTGGGTCCTCGGCGGCATCTCCGCCGCAGCCGGTTACGGCAGCTACCTCAGTTTTATGGCCGACAGGTTCTCCCGCGGCTGCGGCCTCGCCCTGGGGGCAGTGCTCTTCTTTTTCTTTGCCGTGGCCGGCATCCGCCGCACGCTGGGCACGATACTGGACAGCATGTCTTCCGTGGATGCAGGCGAACTCCTGGGTGCGGTAGTGGAAGGGATCGGCTCCCTCGTGGGCAGCCTGTTTGACGGCATTTGAGGTCCGCCCTTGCCATGCTGCCCGCCTTTGCCATGATGGCGCATGGGTAAACTCCAAGACAAAGTCGCAGTCGTCACCGGTGCCGGACGTGGCATCGGCAAAGCCATCGCTGAAAAATTCGCCTCCGAAGGGGCGAAGGTGGCCATCATCAGCCGTACCGAAGCCAACTCCCAGGCCGCCGCCGAGGCCATCAATGCCCTCTATCCCGGAGCCGCCAAGGGCTACGCCGTGGATGTCGCCAACGGCCCCGCCGTGGCTGAGCTGGGCAAAACCATCCTGGCCGATTTTGACCACGTGGACATTCTGGTCAACAACGCCGGAGTCACCAAGGACGGCCTCCTGCTGCGCATGAGCGAAGAAGACTGGGACACCGTGGTGGACACGAACCTGAAGGGCGCCTTCAACATGGTGAAAGCCTTCCAGCGCAGCATCCTCAAGCAGAAGGGCGCCCGCATCATCAACATCGCCTCCGTCATCGGTCTTATCGGCAATGCCGGCCAGGCCAACTATGCCGCCTCCAAGGCTGGCCTCATCGGTTTCACCAAATCCCTCGCCCGCGAATTCGCCGGCCGTGGAGTCACCGCCAACGTCATCGCCCCCGGGTTCATCACCACGGACATGACCGGCGTGCTCGACGAGAAGGTCAAGGCGGCCGTCCTGGAAAAAATCCCGCTGGGTGACTTCGGCCAGGCCGACGACATCGCCGCCGCAGTCACTTTCCTCGCCAGCCCGGAAGCCCGCTACATCACCGGCCAGGTGCTCGCAGTGGACGGCGGCATGGTGATGTAACCAGCCGCAGCCGCAATGCCAGACGGCAGGGCCAGGCCTTCACCAAGGAGTGACGGCATCCTGCCGTCAGCGGCCCTTCCCTCCAAAAGAAGACGCCTGGCTCAAGAATGAGCCAGGCGCCAACGCCAAACAAAAAGGAGAACTGGCGTGGGTGCGGCCAGATCAATGCATCTCCACCGCGCAGCTGCCGAGACCGCCACGGAAGTAGTTGAACTGCACATTGGGGTGATCCGCCAGCAAGGACATCGGCACGGAGGAATCCGCCAGACGCTTGGAGATCATCAGCGCGGTGAGGCGCTGGCCCAGCGGGTTGTCATGCATGCCGGCGTGCCAGATGCTCACCTTCTCCGCCATCCAGGTTTCCTTCGGCCCCACCGTGATCGCCATCTGCGGCACCATGGTGATGTTGCCGCCGCCGGAAGTGCGGGCGTTTTGGGAAAGCGTCACCGGGTGCAGTTCCACGATGCGGGTGCCCAGCTTGCGGTACTCCGCAGGCGGTGGCGGCTCGTTCTTCCACTTGCCGCTGCGCTTCAGAGGATCGTTGAAGGCCCAGTGCTTGATGTCTCCCTGGCCGCCCTGCATCACGATGCAGCGCACACCGGAGTGCCAGCTCTTCACATAGTCGGTCACATCCGCCTTGGGGAAGTGCATGTGCGCATCCGGCATCACCAGTTTCTTCTGGATGCGGTCAAAACACATCTCGCGGTCCGCCTTTTCAAAAGAGAGCGGGTGCTCCATGGACACTTCTTTTTTCGTGACCGGGTCATACCATTCATCCATACCCCAGAAGTGACCGTCCTTGATGGAGATGCCCAGATCATTGATCAGGCGTGCCACCAGGGGAAGCTGCTCGGTAGGGCCGATCGGGCCGCAGATGCCGGCCGGATTGTCCGCCGTCGCCTGCTTCCAGGCATGGATGTATTCCAGGGCCTCGGCGAGATAGAAATCCTCCAGGGTGTCATACATCACCACCTTGAAACCAGGGCGGGAAAGCTGGCGCAGATCGCGCTCCGTCAGGCGGGCAGCGTCATTGATCAGTTCATGGTCGAGCGTGGTGTAGTCCCACCAGTCGGGGGCAATGTGGCTCAGTTTGCGGGGCATAATTTCAAAGAGTGAGGTTGCTGCTGGAACAAACGCGACAAGGAAGGGCAGTTTGTCGGTTAACCGTCCGTTTGCCAAGACGGAAAACTCTCCCGTTCATGTCCAAGGGATGTGTTATTGTGATGCCTCCGTCACAAAAGCCTGCCCGTGCCCCGCACGACAAGGCTTTCAGCAAGGGCAAATCATGCGCAGCCAATGCCGCTGTCTGAGCATTTTTGCATCAGTTGGGGCAGGCACTCCTGCCCGTCCGCTACGACACCAACCCCGTGGCTTCCAGGGTCCGTG
>DASWXG010000657.1:0-2719 GCA_036405615.1 Prosthecobacter sp.
GCACATCCACGACTGGCATGCCACCGTCCTGCATCTGATGGGGCTGGACCACGAAAAGCTCACCTTCCGCTATGCAGGCCGCGATTTCCGTCTCACCGATGTCTATGGCAGCGTGGCCAAAGAAATTCTGGCCTGATGGAGGGGAACATAGCTCAGATGACGTAGCTCAGGCGTCCCGCCTTGCAGACTACCACCGGTTCAGGCGAGGACGCCTAAGCTACGCTACGTGTCGCGATTGATTTGTCCTTTGCCAAAGCCGCTTTACTATCTGGCAATGACGTTGCAAGACATCGGCTGGAATGCGGCTTTTGAAGAGGCCTTTGCTCCCTACTACCAGGAGGGCTGGGTGCCTGCGCGCCTGACGCGTGACAACAAGATCACCTACGGTGCGCTGGTGGGGGATGGCGATGAGTATGAGGCGGTGATGAGCGGCAAGGTGTATCACGATGCGGAGACCGATGCCGAACTGCCGGCGGTGGGGGACTGGGTGGCCCTGGATGTCGGCGGCGAAGATGAAGAGCACGTCATCCGCGCGCGGCTGCCCCGGCAGACCTGTTTCTCCCGCAAGATGGCGGGCAAAAGCACCGAAGAGCAGGTCATCGCGGCGAATGTGGATGTGGTGGTGGTGGTCACGGACGCGGGCACCGACTTCAGCCTCCGGCGCATGGAGCGTTATTTCACCATCATCGCCCGCAGCGGAGCGAAACCGGTGGTGCTGGTGAACAAGTCCGACCTCTATGAAAAAGAGGACAACGAAGAGGCTGCGGCCCAGATCCAGGAACTGAATCCTGACGCAGAAGTCCACATCACCTGCGCCACCAAAAAGCGCAGCCTGTCCATCCTGCGCCAGTATTTGAGCAAAGGGCGGACGGTGACGCTGATCGGTTCCAGCGGCGTGGGCAAATCGTCCATCCTGAACCAGCTTCTGGGGGATGAGTATCAGTGGACAGATGACGTGAACGAGCTGACCGGCAAAGGCCGGCACACCACCACGGCACGGGAACTCATCATTTTGCCCAAGGGGGGCGTCCTGATTGACAACCCGGGCATCAAAGAAGTGCAGATGTGGACGGACGAATCCACGCTGCGGGAAGGTTTTGCCGACATCGAGGAACTGGCTTTGCAGTGCAAGTTTGGCGACTGCAAGCATGGCAAGGACGCCGGGTGTGCCATCCGGGCCGCTTTGGAAAAAGAGGAACTGGATCCCGGCCGCTATGAAGGCTTTTTGAAACTGGACGAGGAGATCGAAAAACTGCGCCGCAGCCGCAAAAAACGCCAGATGACAGTGGAGCGGCGGTCCAAACGTGAATTGCGCAGCGAGGCCCGCCAGCGGGACAAACGCCGCGATCCGGACCATGAACTGGAGCCCCGGGAGCGACGCGTAAGTTCCAAGAAGCGGTAAACTTCCGGGCGCAGGACTCTCCGCACCTTGTGACAAGACCGGCACGGGAAACCGCCGATGGGGGCGTGGAGAGAAACTTTTGTGCAGAAAAAGCTGCGGGTGTCGTTTTGAACATGGCGGTCCTGTCTTGACTCTGAGACTGCCACCATTGAGCTTTCCTTATTCACATGTCCGATTCTGCCGTTCCGTCCACCCCGTCCGATGCTGTTTTGACTGAGAAAGCCCCTTCTTCTGCCGATGCGAAAACGGCAGGGAGCCCGTCTGCGGCTCCTGACGCCGCCGCGATTGAAAGGGCCTCGACATGGGTGCAACCGCTGCGCAAGGAGATCGCCCGCGTGCTGGTGGGGCAGACAGACCTGGTGGACCGCCTGCTGGTGGCCCTGCTGACCAACGGCCCCGTGCTGCTGGAGGGCGTGCCCGGCCTGGCGAAAACCCTCGCGGTGCGCACGCTGTCCAGTGCGCTGCATGCAGAGTTCAAGCGCATCCAGTTCACCCCCGACTTGCTGCCTGCGGATGTGATCGGCACCATGGTCTATCACCCGAAGGACGGCACATTCACCCCGCGCCTGGGGCCTATTTTTGCCAATCTCGTGCTGGCGGATGAAATCAACCGTGCTCCGGCCAAGGTGCAGAGCGCATTGCTGGAAGCCATGCAGGAACGGCAGGTGACCATCGGCGAGAACACTTACAAGCTGCCGGACCCCTTCATGGTGCTGGCCACGCAGAACCCCATTGACCAGGAGGGAACCTACACCCTCCCGGAAGCCCAGCTCGACCGCTTCCTGTTCAAGGTCCGCGTGGTGTATCCCACTGCGGCAGAAGAGCGGCTGGTGCTGGACGCCATGGCCACCAGCGCCCCCAAGCTGGACGTGGACCAGATTGCCAAGGCCAGCGACATCGTGGCCAGCCGCAAGCTGGTGAACGCCATCTATGTGGATGAGAAGATCCGCGACTACATCGTCTCCATCATCCAGGCCACGCGCAATCCGGAGGCCTATGCACCGCACCTGAAGCTGCTCATCCGCTGCGGGGCCTCACCGCGCGGCACCATCAATCTCGCGCTCGCAGCCAAGGCGTACGCTTTCCTGGCCGGCCGCAACTACGTGACGCCTCAGGACATCAAGGATCTGGCGCCGGACATTCTGCGCCACCGCATCCTGCTTTCCTATGAGGCCGAGGCCGAGGGCGTGCACAGCGAGGACGTGATCAAACAGCTGCTCGACAAGCTGCCCGTGCCGTAAGGAATTCATGCCCCCTGTTTGCGGCCGGAGTCCGTGGCCCTGTTTCCCGGCTCCTTTCCGCCCGCCCGGCCATCAT
>DASWXG010000658.1:0-6988 GCA_036405615.1 Prosthecobacter sp.
CGCCAAACAGACCTGCAGCAATATTGGCCAGCCCCTGCCCGGTGCATTCGCGGTTTTTATTGCTCGGGGTGTCCGTCATGTCATCCACAATCTGGGCCGTCATCAGTGACTCCAGCAGGCCAACCGCCGCAAGGCCGACAGAATACGGCAGGATGATCCACAGCGTTTCCAGCGTCAGCGGCACCTGGGGCCAGAGGAAGACCGGCAGGGCATCCGGCAATTCTCCGAGATCCCCCACACGCCTGACATCCAGCTTGAAGGCGATGGCGACGCCCGTCATCACAACGATGGCCACCAGAGGAGAAGGCACCGCCTTCGTCACTCGCGGCAGCAGATAAATGATCGCCAGGGAGGCGGCCACCATGGCATACATGGTCAGGCCAGCTCCCTTGAACTCAGGAAGCTGGGCCATGAAAATCAGGATGGCCAGGGCATTGACGAAGCCGGTCATGACCGATTTTGACACGAAGCGCATCACATCGCCGATCTTCACCAGCCCCGCGATGATCTGGAACACGCCCGTGAGCAGCGTCGCCGCCAGCAGGTATTGAAGTCCGTGTTGCTTCACCAGCGTGACCATGAGCAATGCCATGGCCCCGGTCGCTGCGGAGATCATGCCCGGTCGCCCGCCAAAGATGGCTGTGACCACAGCGATGCAGAAAGAGGCATACAGGCCGACCTTGGGGTCCACGCCGGCGATGATGGAAAAAGCAATGGCCTCCGGGATGAGAGCCAGGGCGACAACGGTGCTGGCCAGCAGATCGGCGCGGATGTTGGAGAACCATTCTTGAGACAGAGTTTTGGAAAAAGACACGATGAGACAGGCAGGAGGAACACGGAAAAAAGAGGGCACGCCATCCGGTCCGTGGTCCGGAAATGGCGGGATAGGGATGAAGAGATCCGAAGCGCTTGAGTGGTTGCGCCGGATGCTAAAAGAGCGTTGAAACCCCCTTCAAAGGAGGCACGCAAGGCACGCGCTACGGCGGGCAGGAAATGGCGGATTCAGACAGACCGGACATGAAGGCGCTGTCCATGTCCGCAGATCGCCCCCGGCGCAACCGTTTTTGGCCGTGCCATTCCTCCCCTCACTGGGAATGCCTTGAAAAAACAGCATCCGCGTACGACCAGCCGGGGAAAAGCCAGCGAACAGTGGGTAACAAGCCTTCTGTCCCACCATGCATGCGCCTGCTTTTTCTGCTGCCCTGCTGTCCGGGGCGTTGTTTTTGACCGCCCTCTTCAGCCCCGGATCATCCGCACAGGCTGGTGAGAGCAAAACCGCCGTGCACATCTCGGCCTTTCAGGGCCAGGTGGAGGCCCGGCTGACCCGCTACGAGGGCTCCAAGATCATCGATCCGAAGATGGTCGGCCTGGAGCCAGCCCCGGATCAAGGCACCCGCCTGCTCCAGCGCCTGGGCATTTCGCAGACCGACTTTCGGCCGGTGTCATGCCGGGAAGAATGCACCACCTTGGACAAGGGCGGTACTTTCATCCTCGATCTCTCCCGCTGGGCAGGCCACCCATACGTGCGGATGGAGTTAAAGGTGGATGGCGTCACCCTCTGGGAAGCCGAAGGCTCCACGGAGAGCTTCCAGCAATGGATCATCAAAACCCAAAGCCCCCAGGTGAAAACCACCGATGACCGCAAACTCCTGGTGATGCTGGAGTGATGCGGGGATGCATCGAAAGGAGCGCGGTCACTCTTGACCGCATCCTCTATCTTCGCGGCTTTGCCGCCACTTGAATGAACGGACAAAGTGTCCGTGCTCTTTTCGGGGTGGACCTACCCCTCCGCACCTTCCGGCCCGGTCCACTTGACAGACGCCTCGGGATTTCCCAGAAACAGCTCTTCGAACCCCCTGTCATAAGCGCGGGCGGCGGGCGGCCAGAAGCGGCCTTCGCGCAAGCGGCGCACCACTTCCGCGGCACATTCCAGGGCACGGTCCACCCACTCATCGCTGTAATCTTCCCAGGTCAGCACCTTGGTTTCCTGGACACTCTTCGGCAGGGTGAAATAACCCACGGATTCTGGCCGCAGCCCGTTGAGCCGCAGGGCGGCCGCGTACAGCAGCAGTTGCAGGTCCTTCCACAGGTAGGCCTTGCCGTCACTGTGGCGGAAGCACTTCCACATCTCCGCCTCGGGGATTTGGCTGCGGGCGGAAAGCTTGCGCACATGCGCCCCCAGCGGTTCCGCCACCTTGTCCGCCGTTTTGTAGTCCATCACGCGCAACTGGCCATTGAGAACATTCCGGTCAATGCGGTCCACCTTGCAATACAGACGGGCGCCTTCGATGAGCAGCGGTTTGTCCTCCGGCGGTTCCCACTCGGCGAGATAAATCTGCCAGCCGGCCTCGCGTTCCGCCGCCTCGGTTTCCGCAGCGTGGCGCAGTCGCTGCTTCAGGCTTTCCAGTTGCAGCTGGATCAGCGGTGCGGGTTTCTCACCATACAGCCGGTGGGCTTCGGTCACGGCGGACTCGATGAGGAACTCCGCAATCTCGCCCACCTTTGTGCTCACTTTCAGGTGCGGATCTCCCGCCAGCTGCTGTAGCGCGTGATGGACCAGTGTGCCAAACTCGCCCGGGTCCAGCTCCCGCTTGAAGGGTTCCGCCTGCTGCATGCGCAGTTCCTGGCTGAGGTAGTCACGAAACGGGCACTCAAGGTAGGAGCGGATGCGCGAAGGCGAGATGCGTTCCACCGGCGGGATCTTCAGGGCAGGCAGCAGCGGCCAGGCCAGGCTGCGCGGCGGCTCCTGCACATCCTCGGTCAGGGTTTCATCTTTCGGAAACAGATGGGCCACACGGCGGGGCAGATCCGCCTGGTTGCACAGCAGCAGCAGGCGTGAAGGCCGCAGCGCATCCCCGCGGTCGCTCCAGCGCCCGCAGAGCAGGTGCAGGAAACCTTGCGACACTCTTTGTTCGGCCAGGGTGCGCAGGATGTAGGCATCACGGGCAAAGCGGGAGGCCTGGCTGGGCAGCCCCAGTTCCCGGCGCACCCCGTCCGGCAGGAACGGGTGGGAGATCACGATGCCGGGCACGTGTTCCTCGTTCATGCCCGCCACCAGCAGTCCGGGCGAAGGCTCCCACAGCAGTTCCAGCCAGCCCTGCAACACCAGGTCCACCTCACCGCGCGGCGGTGAAAGGGGCGTGCGCGAAAGCAGCTCCAGTGACAGTGCAAAAGCTTCTTCAGGGGCAGGCTTCAGGCCAAACCGCGCAGACTCATCTTCGATCTCCTGGCAGCAGCCCAGCCAGGCATCCGCCAGCGTGCTGAGCATCTGGTCCTCCGGGGCATTGCCAAACTCGCGGGTGGCATAGAGGCTCAAAAGCAGGGCGCGTGCGGCGCGTGGCAGCGGCAGATTTTGCAACTCCTCCACCTGCTTGCTGGCTGCCTCCAGCGCCCGTGTGAGCCGCTCTGCCTGCTCCGCCGGTTTCTGGGCGCACAGTTCCAGGGCATGGGTCAGCGTCACCGGCATGTGTTCCATGGCCAGTTCATCAGCATCCTCCAGCAGCTTCAGCCCTTCACCGCCGCCGCCCAGCCAGGCCCGGCGCACCTCAGGCACCCGCAGCAGGCTGGCAAAGGCCCGCCACGAGGAGCCGGCCGTCAGCGCCTGCATTTGCTGGAGCAGATGCCACAGGCCCACCTGCTGGGCAGGGACACCGCCCGGTTCAAAAACTTCCACGCCTTCCAGCTTCAGCTTTTCACTCACCACCGCGCCGACTTCAGGATCTCCGATGCCCACCGTCACCCGCGCTCCAGGCGAAAGCTCCCGCAGCAGGTCCAGCGTATGCCGGGCCTGCCCCCCAGCATCATGATGCAGATGAATCTGCTCTTCGCCCAGGGGCTGCACCACATCGGACTCCTCCCCCCAGTGCTCCGGCAAGGGACGTCCGATGCTGTCAAAGGAACCTGCCAGCGTTTCCGGTGCCTGAATGCCCACCAGTGTTTCCACAGGGCACGAAGCCAGCCAGGCGCGGAACAGAGGCGGCAGGTCCGGCGCAGCCAGCACCACCACCCGGGTGATGCCCTCCGGCAGCCAGGGATGCTCCGCCGTCTGGCGTTTCAGCATCTGTGCATCCTCCAGCCCGGTTGTGGCCAGCACCTGGTTGAAGGCATGTCCCAGGATGGAAAGCTCGCGCCAGCGTGAAGCATCTTGCTCCACCTGCTCCGCCACATCGGCAAAGGACAGGCCGCCAGCGCCTAACAAAGAGTTCAATTCTTCCAGCAGACGGGCCATCTCCATCTGCCAGGGCCAGCCGCGCTCTTCCGGCAGCACGGGGAACAGCGCCGTCAGACGCTCCACCGCCGTGTTTTGCAGCGCCTGCTGCCAGGCCATGCGGGTTTGCAGGCGCGTCGCCGCACGGGCCGCCAGGGGCGGAGGCAGCAGCGCCTGTTCCGCCGTCCAGACCCACGGCACCAGCACACCGGCAGGCACCGCCTGGGCCAGCGCCTCTTTCAGGCGGCGGCCCGCTTCCGCCGTGGACACAATGACCAGAGTCTCCGCCAGATCCAGCGCCCCCGGTCCGGCATACCCCTCCGTCAGCAGGCGCACGGCATTCTCCAGCACCGGGCGGTCCCAGCCCCAGAACAGGCGGGTCGGCTGTACGATGCCAGGCTCCTCTTCCATCACCGGCGATTGATTTCCAGCAGGGTTGGCAGGCGTTTCAGTGGGTCATCCCCTGCCTCGCCCGGGGCTGCGGCCGCCCCGGCAGGAGCCAAAGCCGGAGCCTTGGCGGCAGGGGTCGCATCAGAAGACTTCAGGTAACGCAGAAAATCACTGTCCGTGCTGAGGACCAGATTTGTGTCCGGTGTCAGCACTTTTTTATACGCCTCCATGGTCTTCAGGAACTCGAACAGATCGCGTGCATCAGGGCTTCCATTGTAGGCCTTGGCATAGATCTCCGTCGCCCGCGCATCCGCCTCCCCTTCGATCTCCTGCACCTTCCGGTAGGCCTGGGATTCGATCTCATTCAGGTCGCGCTCGCGCTGGCCCAAAATCTTCGCCGCCTCGCCTGCGCCTTCGGAGCGGAACCTCTCGGCGATCTGCGTGCGTTCGCTCACCATGCGCTGGTAGATCGTCTGGCTCACGGACTCGTTGTAGTTGATGCGTTTGAAACGCACATCCATCAGCTCAATGCCGAACACCTTCACCTTGGGCGCTGCGTTTTTGAAAATCTCCTTCTCCAGTTCCGAGCGGCCCTTGGTGATCGGCGGCAGGATGCCGATGCGGGCGTCCGCGATGGATGCCCCCGCCGTCACCTCCTTCGCCACCTTGCGGTCCTTGGTGGTGCGCACGGCTTCAATGAAATCATGGCGCGCGATGACGTTGCGCGTCTCGCTGCTCAGGATGTCCGTCAGCTTGGACTGCGCCCCGTTTTCATCCCGCAGATTTTCAAAGAACACGCGCGGGTCGCTGATGCGCCAGCGGGCAAAGCTGTTCACCAGGATGTACAGCTTGTCGCGCGTGGGCATGTTGGCCGGCGGGCCGTCCCATTCCAGGATGCGTTTTTCAAAGCGGTTCACCTTCTGGGTGAACGGCACCTTCATATGCAGGCCGGACTCCTTGACAGTCTCGCCCACAGGCTTGCCAAACTGGGTGATGAACACCTGCTCCGTCTCACCGACGGTGTAAAACGTGGCGCTGGCAACGATGTACAACAGCAGGCCGCCCACAAGAATGGAGATGGAATAGAAAGGTTTCATCGTGCAGGGGCGGCGGGGGTTTCAGACGGGGCGGAAAGGTTCTGTTGCAGGTGCATCAGCGGCAGAAACTGCGGCACACGCTCATCCACAATGATCTTGCCCGGCAGGTTGGGCAGCACCTCGCCCAGCGTCTCCAAATACAGGCGCTTCCGGGTTACTTCCGGGGCCTTTCGGTACTCTGTCAGCAGGGCGGTGAACTTGGCGGCATCGCCCTCGGCCTCGTTCACCCGTTTGGTGGCGTAGCCTTCCGCCTGGCTGACGCTCTGCTCCGCCTTGCCACGCGCCTCGGGAATCACCCGGTTATACTCGCCGTTCGCCTGGTTGATGGAGGACTCCTTCTGCTGCTGCGCGCGGTTCACTTCGTCAAAGCTGTCCTTCACCTGGGCAGGCGGGTTCACATTGCCCAGCTGCACCAGGTCAATGCGCACGCCCATGTCCAGCGCATGGACGATGAACTGCAGCCGCTCCAGGGCCTTGGACTCGATCTCCTGGCGGCCCACCGTCAGCACTTCATCAATGGAGCGGTCGCCCACCACCTCGCGCATCACCGCCTCGGACATGTCGCGCAGCGTTGCCTGCGGCTCCACGAAGTTGAACACATAATCGCGGGCATCTTCGATGTGGAACTGCACCACCCACTCCACCACAGCGGCATTCAAGTCGCCCGTGACGATGTTCTTTTCCAGGGCACGCTCTTCACGCGCCTCATAGACGTTTTCATACTCTTCAAAACGGGGCTGCGAATCGTAGCCAAACTCCAGCTTCAGCTGCGCGCGGATCTCCACCAACGTCACGCGGTCCAGGCCGAAGGGCAGCTTGAAATTCAGCCCTGGCGGCGTGGTGCTGAGGTAGCGGCCAAACCGCTGGACGATGGCCACGGAGTTGGCAGGTACCTGGTAAAAACTGGAAAGCACACCCACGATGCCCAACAGCACCACCACACCCAGCAGGATGCGCCCGGCGCTGATGCTGAATCTGGAGGGAGACGGGAACGGAAGGCTAGGAGGTCGGGAAGCAGCCATGCCCCAGCCTAGAGCGGGATCGCCCCGGCTCAAGGACGCATCTGCAATCTGCCCCCTGTCTGCGTGAGTGCCCTAGGGCGGGTCCGTTTTTCAGGACCAAAGCCTTCCGCCAGCCCGATGTCTCATGAAACCCAAACTGACTATGAAACATCTTCCTGACCTCCTCGTGGTCACCGACCGCGGCCACTTCATCGCCTACGAGGCCAACGGCCATAACAACCTCTCCAAACTCGAAACCATGGACATGGACGAAGGGCTGAAAAAGCTCAGTG
>DASWXG010000659.1:0-2877 GCA_036405615.1 Prosthecobacter sp.
GATAAGGGTGCGCTTATTTTGGTTTATTAAAGTTAATTTTTCATTGGTTATCAGCGCTTAATCTTATTAAACACGAAGTTTTCGTGGTTATTTAAAGGGTTCGGAGGGGACAGAAACGCCCGATTTTAACCATCCAGCCCGCCGATGGAGACGTTTTCCGGCCAATTTGCTGCGATCCGATCCTACGAATCAGGTTTCCCCATGGGCGATGAAGCATTCTTGCTGCCCATGTTAGAGCCGCCGATTTGGAGTCACTTCAGCAGGGAGGTGTTAATGCTTGTTTATTTTGTTAATTGATGTTTAATATCAACGAAATATAATAGCTTTTCACGAATTCAGCATATACTGAAAAGCGGGTGTTCAGGCCCTGTAAAAAAGCAAATCTGCCCCTTTAAGCGTCTTCGATTCTCAAAAAAACGCCACTAGGTGGGAGAATGGGAGAAGACATGGGAGAGCAGGGGGGCAACTCCCCTGCCCGCTTTAGATTGTTGGCCAACCCGCTTCTTTCCGGCATTCTCAGGGCGCGGCCTTGGATGAGTATGGTGGAGGCGATGCGGCGGACGGTGCTCCCTCCGGAGCGGGAGCTGAAGGTGAAAACCCAACCGGAGCGGAGATGGTTTGTGCACCCGTCTGGATGTTGGCAAAGGGCAAGGAGCCAGTTTGAGGGGCGCCGCTCAGGACAGACGGGAACAGGATGCCGCCCGGGGTGGCCAGGAAGGTGTTGCCGCGGGCCAGCTTTTGCTCCTGGATGCGTTTGACGTTGGTGCGGAGGTTGTCCACATCGGTCAGCAGCGGTGAAGGCGGGTTTTCCTTCTGGAGAATTTCGGCGACGGCGTCCAGGACCTCCAGAGATTCATCCAGCCGGTCCTGACGGGCGATGGCGGCAGCAAGGCGGAAGCGGTTCAGCAGCAGCATCTTGTCGGTCTCCTCCACCTGAGCCTGCAGCAAACCGACGGTTTCTTTCAGCCAGGCCTCAGCCTCAGCATTGCGGTTCTGGTCAATGAGGTTCACGCCGATGGCCCCGCGCGCCTCAAAAGTGCCCGGGTGCAGGCTGCCCATGGCACGCTGACGGCCGGCGTAGACCTGGCGGAAGATTTTCTCTGCCTCGGTATGCCGCTTTAGGCGGCTGGTGTAGATGCCTACATTGAACAATGTTTCCAGGGTGCCCAGGTGATCGGGGCCCATCCGTTTGACCAGGATGTCGTAGGTGTTCTGAAACTCGCCCAGCATCTGCTCCACGGCCACTTCGGACTCGGAAACGGTGGCCAGCACGTTGCGGGCGTAGAGATGCAGCGAGTGCTCGGCAGCGAGGGTCTTTTCGCAGGAGCGAACAGCTTCCAGGGCCTGTTTGCGTGCCTCCAGGTCTTTTTTCAAACGGCTCTGGATCAAGGCCAGCGCCAGACGGCTGCTGACCACCTGCTCGTGATCCGGGTGCAGGTGCTTCAGGCGGCCCGTCAGTACTTTGGCCTCCAGCGGCTCAGCGCTTTTATGATCCCCCAGAATGCCGTGAAAGCGGGCCATCTCGCTGGCGGCACGCAGGGTGTCTTCATGCGTCTCGCCGTTGATGCGCTGGCGCTGCTCATAGAGGATCTGCAACTGGGTGAGGGCTTCAGCGTAGTGGCCCATACGGTCCAGCACATCCACCAGCATGTGTCTCGCCAGCATGGTGGACTTATGGTCATCTCCAGCGGCGAGCGAATCCACATGCAGAAGGCCTGCGAGGATCTTTTGCGCCTCGTCATAGCGTTTCCCCAGATAGTAGTTCATCGCCAGCTTGCAGGCGGCCACCTGGCTGTCCGGGTGGATTTTGGTCAGAGTAGTCTCGCAATGGCGCAGCACCTCTTTCCGAATGGTCTCCGCCTCCGACAGGCGGTTCAGGCCTTCCAGAACGGTGGCCAGGTTTTTCTTCACAGAAAGAATGGCGTCCTGGTCCAGCTCGGGAGCTTCCTCCAGGCGCAGCAGCACGGACTGGTACTCCTTTTCAGCCTGGGCATCCTGGCGCGCATCATAAAGGGCGGCGGCCAGTTCATTGTGATAACGAAGTGTCTCCTTGTGGTTAGGCCCCAGGGCCAGCCGGTGCTCTTCGTGGACCAGACGGAGGATCTTTAACTGGGCCTGGGTGTCGCCCTGACGGCGCGCGCACAGGGCGATGCCTGTCTGGATGCGGGTCCAGGTGTCCAGGTCGGTGCGAGGCCCGGTCTCGCCCAAGGACACAGTGAGATACTGCCGGGCGGCTTCAAACTGCTGAAGCTCGAGGGCCGCATACGCCGCGAGTTCCAGCGACGCAACCACGGCTGCAGTACTGCGGGGTTGGGCGCGGTGCGCCGCATCGCCTGTCTTTAGCGACGCATCCATGCAGAAGGCGTATTTTTCCGCCAGGAACAGGAGTCGGGCGATTTCGATGGGCGGCTGGCTGCCTTCTTTATACTTCTGGGTGGCTTCCTGGGCCTGCTTCTGCAGCCCGTCGTAAAGTTCGTCCGGGGGCAGATTGAACCGCATGGCCATGGAAGCCACGGCGCGGGCAAAGCGAATGCGGTGTCCATTTTTGACCCGCACCGGATCCGTCATGGCGAAGGCACGCGGAAATTCGCGCAGAAAGGCGGCCACCTTTTTCTGCTGGGCTTCGCCGGACAGGGCTTTTTCCATCAGGCCATCTTTGGCGGCGGTCTTTCCGCTTTCAGCCGCGTCTAGCGACCCTAGGGATCCCAGCAGGATGCCCCCTGCCCCCACCAGATACAGACAAAGGCCCCCTGCCCTCCGGCATGAGACGGAGGCATGAGGAAATCGGCCGGGGGCGGCAAAGGCATTCATCGGTAAAAACCTGCAACGGCAGAGATTGACCTATTTTTTAAAATAGGCACGCTGTTTGTCGCTGAT
>DASWXG010000660.1:0-13891 GCA_036405615.1 Prosthecobacter sp.
AATCCGCAGTTCGAACGGGTGGTGGCCGAAGGCTGGTCTGCGATCAAGGCCAAAGGGTTTGCCAATCATGGGGAAACCAGCCGGTTCCTGGAAAACTGCGCCCGGCTTTCCGATGGCAGGGGAAGCACCCTCAAATTCCGCGTGGACTTCAACGGCTGCCTTTCGCCCGAGACGTTCAGCAAGTTTGTCGAGTTCCTGTCGGTGCGTGTTTACCGGCAGCTGGATTTTGTCGAAGACCCCTTTCCGTATGATGCGGAAAAGTGGCAGGAAGCTGTCGCCAAATGGGGAGTAAAACTCGCCCTGGACAAAGGCTGGCGGGAAGGCACGGAAGGCTTTGAGTCCGTGGTGGTCAAACCTGCCCGGCGTGACTGGCGGGTGGTCGCTGCGCGCCATCCTCAAAAGACCCTGGTTCTGACCTCTGCCATGGATCATGGCCTGGGCCAGATGTATGCCGCCTATGAGTCTGCTGTGGCCCGGAAGGAGTTGGGATCCAAGGTCGGCCTTTGCGGTCTGAGCACCCAGCACCTGTTTGAACCCGATGGCTTCTTTGAGCGCATCCACGTCCGGGGGGGAGAAATGAAACCTGATGTCCAGGGCGGCGGCCTGGGTTTTGGAGATGTTTTGGAACGCCTTCCCTGGAGACCTTTGGTGTGAACTTGCCCGCTTCAGCTTTGACTCCTTCCTTGCAGCCGGACTGGCAGAGCACGGACAACTACATCGCCGTCAATCCGGCTCAGCCGCAAGCCTCCGCAGGTCTGCAGGCTTTTCTGGAGGAACAAGGGCTGCAAAGTCTCTGCCTTTTCCAGACCTCGGGGAGTGAAGGAACCCCGAAGTGGGTGGCCTTGCCGAAAGAGGCTTTTTTGATCTCGGGTGCGGCTGTGAACGGGCATTTCGAGATCACTGCGGAAGACCGCTGGCTCATTGCCCTGCCACTGCACCACGTGGGCGGATTCACCATCCTGGCACGTGCTTTTCTGAGCGGCAGTGCGGTGGTGCAGACCACGGCCCGCTGGAACGCAGCGGACTTCGCCGCCCTTTGTGGTGAGGCACAGATCACTCTGGTATCACTCGTCCCGACCCAGGTGCATGATCTCGTTCAGGCTCGCCTGACCTGTCCGGACAGTGTCCGGGCTGTCATCGTCGGTGGCGGCGGCATGTCGCAATCGCTTGCCGATGCCGCCATGGAACTCGGCTGGCGCGTGTTCCAAAGCTACGGCATGACGGAGGCGGCCTCCCAGGTCGCCACCCAGCCTTACAACCGCTTTGGCCCCGTGTTTGATGTGAAGTCTCTAGAGGTGCTGCCGCACTGGCACGTCAGCACCCGTGGGGATGGCAGTTTGGTGCTCAATGGGCCAGCGCTTGCCAAGGGATATGCCCGGCGCAGTCCGGAAAACCAGTGGGTGTGGGATGCTATTTCTGAAGAAGGACTTGTCACGCGGGATCGCGTGAAGTTGTGGATGCATGGCACCCGCCAGTTTCTTCAGTTCACCGGGAGGCAGTCGGGGTATGTGAAAATCTTGGGTGAACTGGTTCATCTCGCACCGCTTCAAGAACAGGTGGAAAATCTGGCCCGCGAACTCGGCTGGCCGAAACCTCCTGTCCTCGTCCCTCAAGATGATGCCCGGGCGGAAACCCGGCTGGTACTGGCCACGGAGCTGGGTATGCCGGATCCGCAGCCTCTGATTCACCGCTTTCATGAAACCTCACCGCCCTGGCTGCGCGTCAGCGGGGCTCTCACATTACCCGCCATTCCTCGCAGCGAGCTCGGCAAGGTCCGTCACGAAGAACTCAAGCGGGTCATTGAGTCCATGGGTGCCGGAGCTTAGTCCCGGCTGTCTTCAGCCAGCATTTACTCCAGATGCACGGCGTCCAGTTGGCGTATCCATTCCCGGGCCGCATTGATCTTGATCGAAAAGTTGAAACGGTCTATTTTGGTTCGCACAGATCCGAAGGTGTTGATGCCAATGACCCGGCCTTGAGTGTCCACCAGCGGGCCACCGCTGTTGCCTTGATTGATGCTGAGATCAATTTGAAAACAGGGGTTGTCGATGATTGACCGGTCCGTGCTGCTGATCCGTCCGAAGGTGGTGGTGGCGCTCAAGTCCTCAAACAACGGAAATCCGACTGCGATGACCTCCTCGCCGACACGCACGGTGTCGGAATCGCGCAGTTCCAGAATCTCATGACCGTCATGGGCAATCTTCAGAAGGGCTGCATCCAGATTGGGTGAACTGGCTACAAGCTCTGCCTCAAATTCCTGGTCGTTCGTGGTCACCACAATGGATTCCGCGCCGCGAACCACATGTTTGTTGGTGAGCACGAGTCCTGGTGCGATGAAAAAGCCCGAGCCCAGTCCCTTTCCTCTCTCCGAGTAGCTTTGGATCTTTACCGTGCCGACAATGACTTTTTCCAGGGAGCTGTCGGCGGTTGCGGTGCCGGACGGCTTCCATGAGGCACTGCCTACAGTCCCGAAAGAAGAAACGGAATAGGACCTCAATGGCGCGGGCAGGATGCTGCTGGTCTGGCTGGCGGAGTGTTTGAAGCGGGCGGCATTTCCCTCCGTACCGTCTTTGTAACCTTCAAAGAGAAGATCAAAGGGGGCCGGTGGAATCTCGGCCGTGGAGCCGCCGAGATTTTGAACAAGCTTTACCAACTGGCTTTTGTCCGGCGTTTCCGCCTGCCCAAAATCCTTCCATGCCCGGGCTGTTTCTGTTCCCAATGCGATGCCCCATTCATACCATTCCCCCAGCAAATGTTCGGCCACCGCAGGCGCGGGTTCAGGTGCGGGTTCCTGGGGGGCGGTTGGAACATCGCCTGTCTCTGCGGGCGGAGCGACCGCTGCAGCCGGAGGTGAGGGTATAACCGGAGTTGCCGAAACGGGGGGCTGGGCCGGGGCGGGAGTGGGAACGGAGACTTGAGGGGCCGGGGAAGTGGCGCGGAAGAACGGAAGGGCATAGACCGCACCGCCCAGAGCAGCAGCGAGCAAGAGCGCCCCTGACGCAGACCAAAACAAGGTCCGTTTGCTGATTTCAAGAGTCTCCTGTTTGAGGCTTCCAAGCGATTGCCAGGAGGAACCTCCCTCTGTCGTAAACAGTGTGTCGTTGGAAAGTGTGCCGGCCTTTTTCAGCTCCTTCAGCGTTTCCCAGGAGACGGGGCCGACCGGGCGCTTGTCTGCATCGAGATAGTAGTAATCCATGGTCTTGCTCTTCTCAATGAAGGGTGAAGATGAGATGGGAGCGAAAGCTGCCGCTCTCCTGAAGCTCCGGCGTTGTCAGAATGAGTTCACAGCTTCTTTGGTCGAGAGTGCCCCGGATCACAGATTCCTTCAGTGTTGGGCGGGACTTCAACTGGGTCCTGGCACTGGCCACGGCGAGGGGCAGCCAGGAGCCTGCCTGCTGGGACACGGAGGCAATGTGGGTTTGAAAAGCTTGGGCTACATCGGTGTTGGTGACATTCTCTCCGTTCCCCAGCAAAGGCACTGCAAACCGCAGGGCCTTGACTTCGGAGCCGTCTTGAATGGCCAGAAAAGCTATGCCGCTTGACGAATTTGCCGTGTAGAGGGTGGTTTCGAAGCCGGCGACGGGGGGCAAAGGTTGCGGTAAAGCTTGGTATCCTCCCGCCAGGGGTTCTCCCCACAGAGATGTCAGTTCATGTGCTTCGAGCAGTTCTTTCATTTCCTGAAAGCGCTTTAGCAAGATCTGGCCGCTGGGGTTTCCAACTTGAAGCTGCAGATTCTTCTCCCGCTGCTCCGCGTCTTGGGCCTCTTGCATTTCCTGCCGCTGCTTCTCCATTTTGGCCAGGTACCGCTGGTGGGCAGCTTCGCTCATAGCTTCCTCGGCCTCTTTCCGGGCCTGGATTCTGGCCTCATGCTCGGCTTTGGTTGTCCACCTGCCGCTGATCCGGACTTGTCCGAGTTCCACCTTCTCCTGGAAGCTGTTGATCTCGGCGAGGATCCCTTTCAACAGCGGGGCTGCTTTGGGGTGACGTGAAGCAATCTCTTCAAAAAAGTCCTCCTGAGATTGAAGGAAATCGAAGTCGCGAGCGGACATAAGATTGCAGGAGAGGACGTCAGTGAAATCAGCCACGGTGGCGATGCTTCCCCGGGCGAGGCGGATCTTCCGCCTGTTCTCCAGCGTCAGAGTCATGGTCACGGGAAAAGACTCTGTGTTCATGTAGGCCACGGCTTCCATCTCATGAGCCGCCTGCTGGACCTGCCCTTCATAAACCACCACTCCCATGATACGCTCACCCGTTTGAGCCGGCAGCGGCGCGGCTGGCAGGATCAGCAGGGTGGAAAGAAGGATGCCGGACAGGCAGATGCCCATGTTCATAGGAGGGCTGACTAATGCCAGCGTTGAGACTTCGTCAAACCTCAAGTGAGTTCATTGGAACAGGGATGCGGTTTTTTGCAGGCAAGATCGGCAAAGGGCAGGGGGACATCCGTTTTCCCCCCAACAGGCTGCGGGCAAATCCGGGGTTGACGCCAGACATTCAGCATCGTTTAACTGTACAAACTTTCTTGCATGCACCCCCCCGTCCTCGCTGTGGTGTCCGGTCTTCAGTTTGGCCTGGAAAATCTCTCGCTTCCCAGCCTCGTTATCGCGGGCTTGCTTGCTGTTCTGTCCATCGTCAGCTGGACGGTTTTTGTGGCCAAATGGCTGCTGCTTGGCAAGGCTGTGCGGGGCAACGCCCAGTTCATGGGCAAATTCCGTGAGAGTGCCCACCCCTTGGCGCTTTACCTGACCCGTGAACGTCTGGCCTTGTCGCCGATGTATCACGTCTATCATGAGGCCTGCCGGGAGATGTCCTTTTATCTGGTGGGGGAAGAAGAGCCTGGCCGCACCTTTAACAGCCGTCTTCAGGGGGCCGGACGCATCACCCACTCCCAGATGAGTTCCGTACAGAATGCCATGGAACGCGCCGTGGTTTCCTCCGCCACGCGTGTGGAGGCGCGGCTGGGGCTCATTGCCACCGTGCTGGCACTGGCACCTTTCCTTGGTTTGCTGGGGACCGTGTGGGGCATGCTGGATGTGTTTGCCCTTCTCGCCCAGACGGAAGGTCAGGCCGGTGTGGCAGCTCTGGCTCCGGGCATCTGCTCCGCTTTGCTGACGACGCTTCTCGCCCTTTTCGTCACCATTCCCAGCCTTCTTGCCCACAACATGCTGGTGGGTCGCATCCGCCAGATGATTGTGCGTCTGGATAACTTTGCCAACGAACTCAGCGGTGTCCTGGACCGCCAGTTTGTGGACCATCACAGCCCCGAGGAAGAACTGCCGAGTCTGGGGGCCATGGGCACGCCGACAATGCCGGGTTTCAGTACGCCGCCCAACCAGCCTGCGGGTGCTGAGAGCGGAGGCAAGTTTGCCACCACATGAAACGCGCTTCCAACCGCCAGCTGCCGCTGTATGTGAACCAGGTGAGCGTCACAGCTTTGCTGGATCTCGTGCTGCTGCTGCTGCTGTGTTTTGTCGTAGCGGTGCCGCTGCTGCGCCGGGAGAAGGCACCTGCACCGCCGGTTTCGGAAGCGGCAGGTTCAACCGCCAGCAAGCCTGCACCCGGCCATGTGCTGACCCTCAAGGTGCAGCCGGATCAAACCCTCTGGCTGGAAGGGAAACCCGTGACCGGCGAGACCCTTATTTCCAGCCTGCGCAAGCGCATCACTGAAAAGCCAGATGCTGGCGTTCTGGTCCAGATGCCCTCGAACTTTGCCGCTGGCTCGCTGGCCCGCCTCATGGAAGAAATGCATCGCATGGGGGTCAAACACACCGCCGTGGAGGTGATCGACAAGACCAAGCCCTGAGTTTGCCCCGTTTAGTTGTATCCCGCCTGCTCACCCGCATGTTCGCCCGCGCCACACGCCTCGTCCTGGAGCCGATTGGCAAGGCGCTTGTCGTGGTCATGGTCGGACATCTGCTGCTGGCGGCGGGTTTCTTTTACCTGCTGCCGTTTCTGCGCACTCTGGGGGAGAAAAAGGCTGCGGCTGCGGCGGCGCGTCACGAACGCCGCTATTGGTTTTCTCCGGAAGATTTTACGCGTATTTCTCCAACACCCCCTCCGGTTGCTCCGGCAGTCTCAGCCCCGAAAAAAGTCGCAACCCCGGCGACCCCGGCAGACTCCAAAAAAGAAGAGGCGCACGTCCCGGCCTCTCCCGTCATGGCGGCAGCACCTTCGGCTGTTCCGGTGCCCACGCCTCCTGCTGGCGCGGCACCACAGCCGGCGGCTGCACCGGCCGCCCAGGTCCGCCCGGTGAACAAGGTCATCACTTTGTCGCCCGTGATGGATGAGGGCTCCCGCCCGTCTCCTGCGGCAGCAGGCGGCAGGCTGCCGGTGAGTCTGATGGAGGTTTTCAAACAAAAGCAGCGGGAGCAGGCAGAGCGTGATGCTGCAGGCGGTGCTGACATGGATCCGGTGCTGACGGCTCTGGAGCAGGTGCTGACGCGCGAATGGCTGCCTCCTGCCGTAGAGCAGGTGCCGGTGCTGCAACGCCAGACGCGTGTGAAGATCGTTTTAGGGCGGCAGGGGGAAGTCGTGGAAAGCAGCCTCGTCAAAGCCTCCGGTTCCGTTTTGATGGACACCGCCGTGCAGGAAGCGGTGGTGCGTGTGAAAAAGATTTCCGAGTCTCTGCCTTCAAGTTTTCCGAAAGACCGTTACACTGTGGAGGTAAACTTTCACATTGAGTAAATGACCGGCCGTCGTCCAGTTCTGAAAGCCCTCTTGTGGCTGCTGCTGCTTTTGCAGCCCGCACTGGTGCATGCCGTGACTTTGCCTGCCTGGCTGAAACTGCCCTCCAAGCCTGCCGGTCCGCCGGTGAAGCTGCCTCAGCGAAAGCTGAATCTCGGCGAGTTTACCGGGGCCACAGGCGCGAGCGCCCGCAAGGCGCTGGGCGCTGAACTCACCAATTCCCGCGAGTTTGTGATCACCCAGGAAGGCGGAGAGTATACGGTCTCCGGCTCCTCCGTCGGTGGCCGGGTGACCGGGAAACTGGTGCGCGTGGCGGATGGCAAGCAAGTCTTTGAGCGCACTTATGCGGCTCCGGGCCTGGATGAAAACCTGCGCATTCTGTCGGATGACATCATCTTCGCCGTAACCGGCAAACCAGGACTCGCCACCAGCCGCATTGTTTTCGTCAGCGACCGCAGCGGCTCCAAGCAGATCTACATGTGCGACACGCAGGGCAAAGATGTCCAGCAGGTCACCCGCCACCCGCATGGTGCTGTTTCACCCACCCTGTCGCCGGATGGCGGCCAGATCGCGTACACCACCTACCGGGTGGGTTTTCCTATCGTCCAGATCCTGGATCTCGGCATGGGTTGGGAACGCACTGTGACGGATACGCCGGGTTCCAGTTTTGGCGCGGCGTTCTCTCCGGACGGCCAGCGGCTGGCCCTGGTCATGAGTTTCCTGGGCAATCCGGAGATCTTTGTCACTGACCTCAGCACCAACACCGCCGGCTGCATCAGCGACACCGTGGGGGCCGCCAGCAGCCCCACGTGGCATCCGGATGGCAAGCAGGTGATGTTTTCCGATGACCGGGGGGATGGCCCCAAACTCTATGTCGCTGAGGTGCCGGAAAAGGCCGGGGCGAGTTCCCGCTTGTTTCTGTGGCGGGCTGGCCATTCGTTTTGCACCGACCCCGAGTTTTCCCCGGACGGTCATCACGTGGCGTTCACGGTGCGCAAAGGCCGGGAGACTGCGGTGGTGGTGCGGGACTACCCCGTCGGCAGCAGCACCGTCATCCAGGCCGATGGCGCGCAGCATCCCTCCTGGAGCCCCAATGGCCGCTATCTCTGCTATGTCCAGCACGGCACTCTGTACGTGCATGACCTGCGGACCGCGCAGCGCCGTGCGGTGCTGACGCAGTATGGCACCATCTCCGAACCCCGCTGGATGCGATGATGAGAAGAGCCTTCTTTCCCCTCCTTTCCAGCGTGGCCGCTGCTCTGTGCAGTTGCAGCAGCAACAGCGGCGCACCGGCTGTTTTCCAGACCAGCCAGCCGGACATCGTGTTCGCCCTCGGTTCCCGGGAGGGATTTGTCAGTCCGCTGAATGCCAGCCTCAAACCCGCATGCCCGGCCCTGGAGTTTCGCGGCACCAGCTATGCGCTTACCGGTGCTCACCGTCGCGCACTGGCGCAACTGGCCAAGGGCTGGAGCGAAGGCGGCAAGCCCAAGTATGTGCTGGCCGGTTACACCCCGCCGGAAATGACCGAGGACTATGCGCGGGCTCTGTCTGAACGCCGTGCTCTGGCCGTGCGGCAGGCTCTCATTGAGCAAGGAATCGAGGCTGCCAGTTTGCAAACGGTCGGCTTTGGCCAGGACTCCGCTCCCTCCGGTCCCACCACGGGCGTGGTGGTGATTTACAAGCAGTGAAGGTCAAAGATCCGGCGGTCATTACCGGGCGAGCCGTTTTTCAAAGAGGATCTTGGGATCCTCTTCAGGTGTGGTGCCCGGCTCGACTCCGTAGATGTGGTAGCCTGAGGAAATGAGCAGGTGCAGCATGGCCGGAAAATGGTTCATGCTTTTGACCCCGATGCGGGGATAACCGCGCTGTTTTACCCAGGCTTCCTGCAGCCCCAAGAGTTCACGGGCGATGCCACGGCACCGCCAGGCCGGGCTGACTCCGCCTAACCAGCTGTAGAAAACACCCGGTGACTGCTCATACCCGAGCTTGAAGCCGATGATCCGTCCTTCTGCTTCGGCCACCAGCAGCAGGCCGCCTTCGGACGTGCGTTTGCGGATCTCCTGGGGCGTGATGTGGTGAAACTCAGGAATCTCTGCGATGACTGGAGACAGGTCCTCGGTGAGACCGGCCTCGCGGCAGGTGAAGAGAGGCGTGGACATGGAGCGACTGTGACAGACGGCCGCAAAAAAGCCATGGCCGGAAACGAGGTTCCGGCCATGGCAAAGAGGAGGGAAGGAACTGGATTTGCGTCCGGGCTAGACGTCATCGTCGCCTTCGTCTGCACCGGCTTTCTTGCCGCGCAGCTTGGCTTCCATGAAGGCATCCAGGGCACCGTCCATCACGCCGTCCACATCACTGGTCTTTTCACCCGTGCGATGGTCTTTGACCATCTGGTAGGGCTGGAAGACGTAACTGCGGATCTGGCTGCCCCAGCCGATGTCGGTTTTCTCGCCATACTGGCGGGCGATCTCAGCCTGGCGTTTGTCTTCCTCAATCTGGTAGAGCTTGGCCTTGAGCATCGCCATGGCTTTGGCGCGGTTCTTCGGCTGGGAGCGTTCCACCTGGCAGGCGACAATGACGCCGGAGGGGATGTGGGTGATTCGGACCGCGGTTTCCACCTTGTTCACGTTCTGGCCGCCTTTGCCGCCAGCCCGGTAGGTGTCCACCTTCAGATCATCTTCACGCACTTCGATGTCGATGTCCTCTTCGTTGTCAGGGGTGACGTCGATGGAGGCAAAGGACGTGTGGCGCTTCTTCGCCGCATCGAAGGGCGAGATGCGCACCAGACGGTGCACGCCGCGTTCGGCCTGCAGGAAGCCGAAGGCGTTTTCCCCCACGATTTCCAGCGTGGCGGAGCGGGTCCCGACATCATCACCTTCCTGGTGGTCGATGACGGAGACTTTGTAGCCGCGTCTTTCAGACCAGCGCACAAACATGCGCATGAGCATGTCTGCCCAGTCGCAGGCTTCCGTGCCGCCGGCACCGGAGTGGATGGTGAGGAAGGCGTTGCCGCGATCAAAGGGTCCTTTGAGCAGGAGTTCCAGCTCGTAGTTTGAGATCGCCTTTTCGAGGGCGTCAAACTCCACCTGGACTTCCTTGTAGCTCTGCGTGTCGCCTTGCTCCTTGGCCAGTTCGATGAGCACGGGGAAGTCTTCCACGCGTGTCTCCAGCTCACCCAGCGGGTTGAGCTGCTTTTTGATCACATTGGAGCGATCAATCACTTTTTTGGCGGCGTTCTGGGAATCCCAGAACCCTGCGTCGGTCATTTTATGTTCGAGCGCCGACAGCTCTTCAGTCAGTTTCGGTACGTCAAAGATACCTCCGGAGTTCGCTCAGGCGGCCTTTAAGGCTTGCCACGTCGAACGCCTGGAGGTCGGTCAGGACGGACTTGGTAGTCGTTTCCATAGAAAGGGGAGATAGGGCACGCGGTTGGCGGATGCAAACGAAACGCAAACAGGAATGCAATTTCAGGCCGGTGTTTACATCATCGTTGACGCTCGCGGTGTTTGGCAAAAAGAGCCAGGGTGCGTTCGCGTTCCTGGGCGTGGTCCACAATGGGCAGGGGATAGCCGGGCGCCAGTGCGCGCCCGTCTTTCGGCGGTGCCTGGAACCTCTCCGGCGATACCCCTTTCAACTCCGGAACCCAGGTGCGGATGTAGCTGCCGTCCGGGTCGTAGTTCTTCGTTTGAGTCCAGGGATTCTGAATACGGAAATAAGGTGCTGCATCGGCCCCTGTGCCTGCGCTCCACTGCCAGCCGCCGTTGTTGCTGGCGTTTTCACCGTCCACCAGATGCTGCATGAAGAAACTTTCCCCCAGACGCCAGTCGCAGTGCAGGTCCTTGGTCAGGAACATGGAGACGATCATGCGCACGCGGTTGTGCATAAAACCGGTGGAAACCAGCTGGCGCATACCCGCATCTACGATGGGGTAACCCGTGCGTCCTTCGCACCAAGCCTGGAAATGCTCTTCCTTGCCGGGCCAGGACATGCCGCGAAACTCCGGGGCAAACTCGACTTCAAACACTTCCGGATAGTACCACAGGATAGCCTGGTAAAATTCCCTCCAGGCCAGTTCTTTGACATAGGTCTCAATGGACTTTCGCGATTCGCCGGAACGGGCCTGGGCCAGGGCTGCCGTGCATCGTTCATGCAACTCGCGGATGGAAATGAGCCCAAAACGCAGATCTTGCCCCAGGCGGGAGGTGGTGGTGCCCGCAGGAGTGTCACGGTTTTGGGCGTAGTCATGCAGCGTGTGGTGGCTGATGAAATCCTTCATCCGTTCACGCGCGGCCCGCTCGCCAGCGGGCAGGATATCCGCTTTGTTTTCGGGAAGTCCCCAGTGAGCCAGAGTCGGCAAAGGCAGGCTTTTTAATGACGCCGCAGGCCCCTGTCCCAGATGGGTTATTTTACCCTCATTGGCCGGTTTGTTGAGAGCAGTCCAGTTACGCGCATAGGGTGTGAAGACCCGGTAAGGTCCGCCGCTGCCCGTGAGCACTTCCTCCGGCTCATGCAGCACGCGGTCTTTAAAGCTGTGAAAACCCAGGCCCAGGCGCGAGCAGAGCGCCGCGACCTTCTTTTCCATTTCCCGGCCGTAGGGATCATAGTCGCGATTGAAGTAGATGGCCTCCGCCTGGGTGTCGCGGACCAGCTTTTCCAGTTCTTCATCCGCGCGACCACAGCGGAGGATGAGGCGGCTGTCCCGGGCTTGGAGGTTTTTGTCCAAAGACTCCAGGCAGCTGCAAAGGAACTGCTGGCGGCCCGGTCCGGTCCAATGATGGTGTTTTTTCCAGTCGCTCAGAACGTACACGGGGATCACCTGTCCGGCGTCATGCGCGGCCTGGCGCAGAGCCGGGTTGTCCATCAGCCGCAGGTCGCGGCGGAACCAGTGAATGGCGGTGGTGTATCGGGGCATGAGGAGGGCAGATAGCAAGAACAGCCGGTGCAGGCAAACCCCGCCTTGCCCCGGGATCATGATAAACGGCGTTCGTGCTCCTTCCGGCCTTGTCCTCTATCTGAGAGGATCAGGAACTGGCGCGGCCAAAAAACATCATGTGCTGCCAGGGCAGACCGTCGAACTCCCGCACCAGCTTGAAGCCATTGCTCAGCAGTTCTTTGTTAATCTGGGCCTTGCTCATCTTGTGCTCCTTTTTGATGGGCACGCTGTCATCCTCGGCGCGGAATTCCACCAGCACCAGGACGCCGTCTGGCTTCAGCGCTTTGCGCATAGCCGCGAGCATCAGCTCCGGGTGGGAGAACTCATGGTAAACATCCACGAGCAAGATGAGATCGCATGAAGCCTCCGGCAGCCGTGGATCGTGTGCCTCTCCAAGGATGCTGACGATGTTGCCAATGCCTTGCGTCTCCGCCCGCTTTTTTAGCATGTCGATCATCTCGGGCTGCACCTCCACGGCGTACACCCGGCCTTTTTCGCCCACGGCCTGGGCCAGCGGGAGCGTGTGGTAACCGTTGCCGCTGCCCATGTCACACACCGTCATGCCGGGTTTCACGCGCAATTCTTCACGCATGCGCAGGGTGGCCTCTTCCCGGTCGCGTTTGTGGCGGATCAGCCATCCTGCCCCCTGCCAGTGCATGGTCTGGGCGATGACACGGCCCTGGTACTCCGTCTGCGGCTGAGGAAGGTCCGGTGCCTGGGCGGCAGCGTTCAGCACGAGGGCTGAGAAGAAGGAAGCAAAAAGGAGACGGTTCATCGGCGCACAGCCAAAACGCAGCCCGGGATGACTTCCATGCGCCCAACATCCGTCCAACCCAATGACAAGAATGAAAAACCCGATTTTGTGAAAATTATGGAAATATAAATTATTTACACTTGCGATAATTTTAATAAAATGCATAATATCAACGAACCTTGAGAAAATTATGAAAAAGCTGATCCTCATCCAGAACGACTGCCCCTCCACCGGCAAGAGCACGCTGGCCCGCTGCTTCGCCCGTTATCTCAACGACCACGGCGCACCCTACCAGCTGCTCTCCCTGGTGGAAGACGCAGGCAATGACTCCTCCGGTCGCCTGTTTGACTCTGGCAGCCTGAACGCTGAGAGCCTGCTGGACGCCCTGGACTCCAGCCCCATCACCATCTTGGAAGTGGCGACAGGGATGGGTGAATTTTTCCAAAAACTTTATCAGAACGAACAGCTCGACCTCGTGCTGAACGAAGCCAGCGCCAGCCTTTCCGTCGTCCTTCCGGTGACGGGCGACCATGACAGCTTCGACTCCGTGCTGGAAGCGGCTGAAGTTTTCTCTGACAACGCCGAGTATACCATCGCTCACCTGGTGACGAGCAGCTATGAAGAGGATGACAAAGCCTGGGACACCAGTTATGCCGCCCGTGTGATGGACATGTTCGAAGCTGTCGAACTGCACATTCCCGAAATTGGTTTCCAACTGGAAATGGAGCTGCGCAGCCACCACGCGGACCTGAACGATGCCCTCATGGACCGTCAGGCAGAACAGCATTTCGGCAAGGACTTCACCAAGTGGATGGGCCGCGTCACAGGCCAGGTGGACAGCGCCCGGCAGTATCTTTTCGGCGAAGCCTTCCGTCCGACCACAGCTGCCCGCGTCGAGAAAAAGACCCGCACGGCCAAAGCCCGCGCCTGGTAAACCCAAGTTTCTCCCGACCATAAAAAAGCCGCTCCGGAAGGAGCGGCTTTTTGTTTTTGGAAAAGGGTGGGGAAATTAAAGGACCGTGGTGTTCACGATCTCGTTCTTGGCGTTCATGAGAATGCGCTTTGGATGGATGGGCTTTTCAGAAAGCCCGAAGCCCATGATGGTCACCACCTGGCCTTGGTTGATGAGGTGGGCGGCAGCACCGTTGACCACGATCTGGCCGGAGCCGCTGGGGCCGGGAATGACATAGGTTTCAAGCCTGTTGCCGCTGGTCACGCTGGTCACCAGCACTTTTTCGCCGTTCCACAGGTCGGCAGCCTCCATCAGGTCTTCTGGAATGCTGATGCTGCCTTCATATTCGACATTGGCATCGGTGACGGTGGCGCGGTGGATTTTGGATTTTAACTGAATTCTGAGCACGGTACAGTGTGCTTACGGGAGGGCACGCGTCAAGGTTGCATTCCCGCCTGGATATACGTAGCTCTGAGAATGCGTCGTTTTACGCTCCTCCTTTCCCTTCTGGCCCTGTTGCCGGTCTCCGGATGCAAGCGCATCGAGGCCAAGCTGGACCGCCTGGCCCGTG
>DASWXG010000661.1:0-3935 GCA_036405615.1 Prosthecobacter sp.
GAGTCGAAGATGTACAGTCCCGCATCCACAGCAGGGCGGGTGAATCCGGCGGCGGCGGCATCGGCATGGAAGTATTGCGGCTCCATGTCAAAGGTGCCTGCGGCTGTTTTGAGTCTGGCCTTGTGCAGCGTGTTTTTGAAGGCACCGGAGGCGAGGTCAAAATCCAGGAACCAGGTCACCGACTGGCGTTTTTTCGGTTCTTCGCTGGCGAAGTAGCAGCGCAGGGTTCCGGCATCCAGCTGCAGGATGCGCGGTACGAAACACGCGCCTGCCGGCAGCGTGACATTGGCAAAGGCCTGGCCGCCATGGGCAAAGGAGATTTGTTTTTCCACCTTCAGGGTCTTCACATCCACAATCGAGAGGGTGACATACACAAAGGGCCAGTCGGCGCTTTCACCGGCGCGTTCGTCATTGGCCTCCGCCACAATGTAGGCTTTGCCGTTGGCGATGACGAACTCCGCATCGTGGGCTCCTTTAACCTGGGGTGCGGTGACGTTCACCAGCCGGGCCATGACTTTGTCTCCCTCCTGTTTGGCGTTCCAGCCAGCAGGCAGCAGCGGCTTTTCACTGGCGTTGGCCGGGAGCGCACTGTGCATGCCAGCCAGGGAGAGGAGCAGAACGGCAGGGCGAAGAGCAGCAGGGAAGAGTTTCATGGAAAAGCAGGCGGGCGGGAGTGACCGTGACGGGCGAAACTCTACGCGGGCAGGGGCGGGAATATTCTCAGGAACTTCCACAGTCCTCCATCCAGGCGGTGCGCGGCGAAACAAAAAACGCCAGCCGGTTCAGGGCTGGCGTTTTTCGGAAATGGGATGGGTGTTGGCCTAACCAACGATGATGCCCTTGGCCTTGCGCTCCTTCTCACGCTCGAGGAGAGGAATCTTCTGGTCGGTTTCGATGAGCGGGATACCGAGGTCGCCGATTTTGGCGAAGCTGAGACCGCTGAAGAGGGGCACGTCATTGGCCAGCGCGCGGAAGACGTCTTCTGCGCCATACAGGCCGTTGGAACCGCCGCAGGCGACGACGAGGTCGCGCAGGATTTCCCAGGTGTCGCGGGCGTTGCCAGGGGCGTTCACCGCCTTGTTGGTGCGCTGCAGGCGGCCGGTGACGTTGATCATGCTGCCGCGTTTTTCAGCATAAGCGGTGCCTGCCAGAACCACATGAGAGAGCTCGGCCGTGGCGTTGGCGAGAATGTGCAGGGTGGTGAGGAAGCCGACTTTCTCCAGGTCCTGACGCTCAAAGCCTGCCTTGAGCAGGTTTTCGCCCAGGGCGAGAACGACACGCAAGCGGCCCCGGCTCATCAGCTCGGTGATGCCAGCCAGGCGGCTGCCGGGCTCGATACCGAGGATGTTTTTGGCACCCAGGGTGTTGGGGTTTTTGTCGGCAGCAGAGAGGTAGTTGTCACCGGAACCGTTGCGGGGGATGACGTCCACGTTTTCCGTGCCCAGAAGCTTGGCCAGCTGGCGGACGAAGAACAGTTCTTCGTTGGTCATGCGGGCGCTGGCGATGATGGCGATCTCCTCGCCCTTCACCCCTGCGACAGCGTTGGCGACAGCCTGGATGGCTTTCTTCCAGGTCGCGGTTTCGTGACGGCCAGCGGTTTTCACCAGCGGATCCGTGAGGCGGTACTCGCTGTTGACGAAGTGGAAGTCCAGACGGCCGCGGTCACACATCCAGGTGGAGTTGACGTCGTTGTTCTCACGCGGGGTCTGGCGGTAGATGGTGTCGCCACGGGCACCGATTTCCATGTTGCAACCGCGTCCGCAACCGGTGCAGAGGCTGTTGGTTTCGCTGAGGAACCAGACGCGCTGCTGGAAGCGGAAGTCGGTGGAGGTCAGGGCACCCACGGGGCAGATGTCCACCGTGTTCATGGAGTAATTGTGCTCCAGGCGCTTGCCGGGGTGGACCGCGAGAGTGGTGTGACTGCCGCGCTCGGTGAAGCCCAGCACGGGGGCATCGGCGATCTCGGCGGTGAAGCGGATGCAGCGGCTGCACATGATGCAGCGCTCATCGTCCAGACGCACACGCGGGCCGATGTCCACGTTCTTTGGCTTCTTGACCTTGTTTTCGCGGAAGCGGCTTTCACCCTTGCCATGCTCCACGCTGAATTCCTGCAGGCGGCATTCGCCGGCCTGGTCGCAGATGGGGCAGTCGAGAGGATGGTTGATGAGCAGGAACTCCATCACGCCCTTGCGGCATTCCTGGGTCAGGATGGATTCGGTGCGGATGCCCATGCCTTCCGCCACGGTGTTGGCGCAGGCGATGACAGGACGGGGCATCCAGCCGATCTTCGGCATGCCATGCTCGTCTTTTTCAGGCTCCTGGCCAGGGGCGGGGCGGGGAGGCATGCCCATTTCCACCAAGCACATGCGGCAGTTGCCAGGGCTGGAAAGCTTGGGGTGGTAGCAGTAATGCGGCACCTCTTTCTTCACCTGCTTGCAGGCTTCGATCATGCGGGTGCCCTTGGGAAACTTGTGCCACACGCCGTCGATTTGCACGTTCACCAGATCAACGGGCGGCGGTGCGGAAGGGGTAGCGGCAGCAGCAGGGGCGGACATGAGCAGGAAAACGGGTGTTTCCACGATTATCGGAGCCGCTGGGTTAGGGGCAACCCGAATTTGTGAAAAATTTCACAAGCGTGTGCCTTTTGGGGTTCTTTTAGGGGCGGAATGCCCTCCAAAGAGGCTGGCTTCCGGCCATGATGCCGTCCATCACCGCCATCCGCTGCGATGAAATGTTGAATTGCCAGCCAACGCGCTCCAACGCTAGCCCTGGCCAGGAAGCCACGCCGGGGCCTGGTCTGCCTTCATCCCCCCTCTACCCACGATCATGCCGATCTTCGAATTTTACTGCCCGGAAAACCACACGGTCTATCAGTTCCTTGCCCGGAGCCATGAACTCAGGGAAGCCGTACCGGTATGTCCTGACAACCCGGCCTACACCATGCACAAACAGGTTTCCCGTTTTGCCATTGTGGGAAAGGCGCGGGAGGAGACCGACGGAGATCCTTTTGCCAACCTGGACGACTCTCAGATGGAGGCGCTCCTGGCCGGCATGGAAGGGGATATGGGGGCGCTGGATGCTGAGAACCCGGATCCACGCCAGTTGGGCCGCCTCATGAACAAGATGACGGAAGTCATGGGGGACAAGGTGCCCGTGGAACTGAAAGAGATCGCCAAACGGCTCCAGGCGGGAGAAGACCCGGGGAAACTGGAGGCGGAATTCAGCGGTCTCGACGGTGGCGACGATCTCTTCACCCAGGTGAAGAAATGGGTGGGGCGCAACCAGGGGCCGGTCCGAAATCCCAAGCTCTATGACATGGGAGACTGGCTCAGGCCCTGACGGCGGAGAGCGGGCAGGCGAGGGTTAAAATCGTCCCATCCTGGCCTGGCTGGTCGGGTTACTGCTCAAGCCACCTCCTCATGGTGGCGGTGAAGGATGATCTTCGCGGTTCGCAACACCGTGTTGCAGCCGCTTTCGGCCTGCTCACGGATGGAGTCGCTGACGCGGCGGTAATAAGATTCCATGGATTCTTTAGGGGTGCTTGTGCACTCCACTTCCATGACGGACCGCACCAGAGTTGCATAATCAACCCCGGGAAATTCACTATGCAGGCGCTGCAACAAAAGACGCAGGCCGCAGGGATCTAGTGTGGTGCTCATGCTTTTCCTTTCGTTAAAAAAGGTTAAGTTGAGCTTAATGTTTTTCAAAATTGATTGTTTGTCCAGCTTTTATGCTGCCCGTCGATGGAGGAATTGTTTAAAAGGCCTATAAAAAGACGATCAAAACGGAAAATACCACAGACGGGCTCAAGGTGTTTTTACGTTTTTCGTGTTAATTGAAATCAGCGTGTTTAATGTCGCGGTTTCGTTGATCATTAGCGATTTAGTTCTTATTGAGTTTCGTTGTGGTAATGAATTGTTTAAGGGGCCTTAAAT